>NZ_JBVJGW010000028.1:0-83165 GCF_055587105.1 Streptomyces sp. NPDC048461
CGATGTCACCCGCCGGCACATCCGTGTGCTCCCCGATGTGCCGGTACAGCTCCGTCATGAACGACTGACAGAACCGCATCACCTCCGCATCCGACCTCCCGCGCGGATCGAAGTCACTGCCCCCCTTGCCACCACCGATACCCAAACCCGTCAGCGCATTCTTGAACACCTGCTCGAAACCGAGGAACTTCACCACACCGATGTCCACCGACGGATGAAAACGCAAACCCCCCTTGTACGGACCCAGCGCACTGTTGAACTCCACCCGGAAACCACGATTGACATGCACCCGACCCCGGTCATCCGTCCACGGAACCCGGAAGACGATCTGACGCTCCGGCTCCGTGAGCCGCTCGACCAGGGCCACGGCGGGGTCGGCGAACTCGGGGCGCGCCGCGAAAACCGGTGCCAGCGTGTCCAGGACCTCGCGCACCGCCTGGTGGAACTCGGGCTGGGCGGGGTTGCGACGCTCGATGTCGACCCGCAGGTCGTCCAGCCTGTCCTTCGGATCCTTCACTGTGCAGTCCTATCGGGAGTCGCCGGTGGCCCCCTGGGGGCCCGGATCGGGGAGCGTAACCCGAGGCCGACCGGCCACCACGAGACTTTGTGATCTTCCGACAAGGACGGTGCGGGCGGGCCCGGTTGCGACGCCACGACGGCGGGAGACGACGGGAGACAGCGGGAGACGACGGGGTCAGCTGCCCGGCAGGGTCTGCTGGAGCCAGTCGAAGACGACCTCGCAGTGCAGTTGGGGTGCCATCGGGGAGCAGTGGAGCTGGGCGCCCTGCGCCGCGGTGAGCTTGAGGTAGTCCTTGGGAGCGGTGAGTTTGTCGTACATCTGGCGCGGCTGGCCCGGGTAGAACTGCTCGTCGTCGTAGTCCAGCACCAGGGTGGGCGCCTTGATGCGGCCCACCACGGAGCTGATCGAGAGTGCCCGGATCCGGGTGGCCGGGGTGTAGAAGTCGGTGAACAGCTTGCCCTGGCGGGCTTCCAGCATCGCCGGGGCGGAGAAGGGCTCGAAGCGCTTCTTCATGACGGCGGCCGCGTCCGGCGGGAGTTCGGGAACGACCTCCTTGTTCCAGATGTCGTTCGTCTCCTCCTTGTCGGGCGTGAGGATCTTCCGGATCTCCGGCGGGAAGCCGAGCCACGGTTCGACGCAGCCGGGCATGGCGACCAGTGCGGCGATCCGGTCGTCGAACGCGGCGGCCCTGGGGGCGAGGTCGCCGGCCATGCTCAGGCCGGTCAGGGCGATCCGCTTCGGATCCACGTCCGGGCGGGCGGTCAGCCAGTCGACGAGCGGGCTGACGACCTTCTCCCAGGTGGGGGTGAACACCACCCGGTCGACGAAGAGCAGCTGCCCCTGGCCCGGCCCGTCGTAGACGAGCGCGTTCCAGCCGCGCGCGAGGGCGGCGGGAACTCCGTAGGTCCACATGTCGACGTTCTGGCCGTCGCTGCCGTTGGTCAGGATCACGGTCGGCCGGGGGGTGTCCGACTCGTCGGGGCGGAAGAACCACACCGGCAGGGGGGTCGTGCCGTACGGGACGGCGGCCTTCACGGCAGCCGGTTCGCACAGGTCGCAGAAGGTGTCCCAGGCGCCCCGGCCGGCCTTGTACAGCTGTTCCTCGCTGCCCGGGTCGTCGGACCCGAGGACGAAGAAGAGGGCCTGGCCGTAGTACTGGGCGGCGCGCAGTGCCCGGAACCGCTTGGTCTGGTCGTCGGCCGGTGCGCCGGGCGGTGCCTTGAGCAGCTGATCGCCCAGGGCACGGAACGTCGAGACGTACGTCTGTGCGGAGAGGCCCGCCCCGTTGATCGCGTTCACGGCGGTCAGGACTTCGCCGACCTCGCTTGCGCCCGCGCCGGCGGCGCCGAGGGCGAGCAGGCCGTTGAAGTTGTAGGCGGGGTCCTTGAAGAGCGTCATCGCGCCCGGGGTGGGGTTGTCCGCGGCCCCACCGGTCGGCGCGGAGCCGCTGGGCGTGGGGGCCGCCGCTCCGGAGATGCCTCCGGGGGCGCAGCCTGCGGCGAGTGCCGCCGCCCCCGCGCCGGCGACGAGCAGGGCGCGGCGGGTGGGGCCGGACTCACGGGCGGTCTCACGGGCGGACCCACCGTCGTTGCGTACGCGTGCCATACCCACCGAACGTAGTCCCGACCCCGTACGGCGGCCTCCCGTGTGCTCCGAACGGGTCACGCCCGGGGTTCGGCTCCTGGCGGCCGGGGCCGCCGGAAGGTCTCCCGACAGCGTGGCGCGCACGTACGTCCGGTGAAGGGGGCACGATGGGACGGCCGTGAGTGCAGACGCCGGTACACGGCCTCGGCCGGCAGGAGGCCACGGCCCGGCGCGGCCGGAAGGAGTCCGGAGCATGGGTGCGATCGAGCCTTCGCGGGGCGATGCCGACGGGATGTGGGACGCCGCGTCCGCGCAGGGCGGCCTGCTCGACGTACTGGGCGTCGCGGCCGTCCTCCTCGACGCCGAAGGCCGGATCGACCTGTGGAGCCCGCAGGCCGAGGACCTGTTCGGGTACACGGCCGAGGAGGCGCTCGGCGAGTTCGCGGGCCGCCTGCTCCTCCACGAGGAGCACCTGGCGGTCGTACTGGACATGTTCGCCCAGGTCATGGAGGGCAGGGGCAACTGGGCGGGCACCTTCCCCGTCCGCCACAAGGACGGCAGCACGCGCATGGTCGAGTTCCGCAACATGCGGCTGCTGGACTCCCAGGAGGAGTACTACGCCCTGGGCCTGGCCGCGGACCAGGCGACGGTGCGGCAGGTCGAGCGGGACCTGGCGCTGGCCGCACGGCTGGTGGCCCAGTCTCCGATCGGCCTGGGCGTGCTGGACACCGACCTGCGGTACGTGTCGGTCAATCCCGCGGAGGAGCGTCTCAACGGGGTGTCGGCCGCCGAGCACATCGGGCGGCACGTCCACGAAGTGCTGCCTGCGGTGGACGCGTCCTTCGAGGCGGCGATGCGCGAGGTCCTGGCGACCGGCGTCCCCATCGTGGACCAGTACACCGTCGGCCGTACCCCGGCCGATCCGGACCACGACCACGCCTGGTCCATCTCGTTCTACCGGCTGGAGGCCCCCAACGGGAACGTGCTGGGCGTGGCCACCTCCAGCGTGGACGTCACCGAGCGGCACCGCGCCGTGGAGGAACAGCGCCACACCGCCCTCACCCTCCAGCACAGCCTGCTGCCCCGCACGCCCCCGCGGCGGCCCGGCCTGGAAGTCGCCACCCGCTACCGGCCCGCCCAGGCCACCATGGAGATCGGCGGCGACTGGTTCGACGTGATCCCCCTCAGCGGCGACAAGACGGCCCTCGTCGTCGGCGACGTCATGGGCAGCGGAGTCGGGGCCGCGGCCAGCATGGGGCAGCTGCGCACCGCCACCCGGACGCTGGCCGACCTCGACCTCGATCCCGCGCAGGTCATGTACCACCTCGACCACGTCACCGAGAGCCTCGACACCATCGCGACCTGCGTCTACGCCGTCTACGACCCGAGCACGGCGCAGTGTCGCCTGGCCCTCGCCGGGCACCTGCCGCCCGTGCTCCTCCGCGCGAACGGCACCCGCGAGCTCCTCGACCTGCCCACCGGCGCGCCGCTGGGCGGCTGCGGCGTCCCGTTCCACGCCACCAGCATCGCCATGGGGGCGGGCGACCAGCTCGTCCTGTACACCGACGGGCTGGTCGAGACCCGCGATGCGCCGCTCGACGCCCGGCTCGCCGTCCTGCTCGACGTCCTGAACGACCCGGAACGCTCGCTGGACGACACCTGCGACCAGCTCCTGCACACCCTGCGCCACCCGGGAGACCACGACGACGTGGCCCTGCTCATCGCCCGGGCCACGCGGGCCGCGGAGGGCGGAGGCCCCACGCCGGCGGACCGGGTCCCGTAGGGGGTGCGGTACGGGCGGGTGGGGTGCACCCGCCCGTACCGCCCCGGCTCAGTAGGTGTGCCCCGCGTACGCGAGCGCCTGCTTGAGCAGGACCCCGTGTCCGCCCGGCATTTCGTTCTGCACGGACACGGAGGCGGCCTCCTCCGGGCTGAGCCAGACCAGGTCCAGCGCGTCCTGCCGGGGCCGGCAGTCGCCGGTCACCGGGACGATGTAGGCGAGGGACACGGCGTGCTGGCGGGGATCGTGGTAGGAGGTGACGCCCACCGTGGGGAAGTACTCGGCGACCGTGAAGGGCTGGAGGGAGGCCGGCACCCGGGGCAGGGCCATCGGACCGAGGTCCTTCTCCAGGTGGCGCAGCAGTGCGTCCCGGACCCGCTCGTGGTGCAGGACGCGGCCGGAGACCAGCGTCCGGCTGACCGTCCCGTCCGGGCCGATGCGCAACAGCAGTCCGATGCTGGTGACTTCGCCGCTGGTGTCCACGCGTACGGGCACGGCCTCCACGTAAAGGATCGGCATCCGGGCCCTGGCCAGTTCCAGCTCGTCGCTGGTCAGCCAACCGGGCGTGGTTTCGGTCATGTCAGACATTGCTTGATCATACTTTCCGGGTGCGGCGGGCGCAGGATCCCGGGAAGAGTTCACGTCCGCCGAAGTCGGGGCGAAGGCCCCGGCCTTCACCGCGGCTTCCGGTCAAGGGCCGGTCGGGGCAGGGCCGGTCGGGGCAGGGCCGGTCGTCGACCCCGGGGCAATCTTGAACGAGCGGATCGGCACGTTGGTCACGACCGTACCGGCCGGGGGGCGGCACGGGTGACGGCCGCGTGACGTACGACGCGGCTCCCCGCACGGGTCCGGCGCCTCCCGGGCTGCGGGGCGGCGCACCGTGCCCGAAGCCGTGCGGCGGCGGGGCTGCGGGGCTCGGGCTGCCCGGTGACCGCGTCCACCGATATCCTGAGGACTTGCCTCGGGGTACTCCCTCATGAAGGGCAGCACCATGATCCGGCAGACGAACCGGCGTCGTTGCCTCCTGCTCCTCGCGGCCCCGCTCCTCGCCTCCTCGGTCGCCCTCACCCCCGCCTTCGCGGCCCAGGGCCGCTCGGCGGAGCCGGGGGCCGCGCCCGCGGCGCCCTCCTGCGAGCTGGTGCCGGGCGCCGGCGCCAAGCCGGGCGCGGACGTGCGCTACAAGCTGCACCTCGGCGGGTTCGCCGCGAACCAGTCGGTGCGGGTCGACGGGCCGAAGACCACCTTCCGCGCCACGGTGAACGCCAAGGGCGAACTGGACCGGCCGGGCCTGCAGCACGGCGCGTACGGCGTCGTCGCCTACAAGGCGGGCGGGGGCCAGCAGGGCAAGCGCGTCACCTGCGCGAAGCCTCCCCCGCCGAAGCCGTCCGACGGCAAGCAGAGCGTCAAGGTCGGGAAGGTCGAGGTGGTCGTCCTGACGCCGCCCGGGTCGGTCATCGACTGCGCCAAGGGCACCACGGCGGAGTTCGACGGCAAGATCACCGCCACCGGGCCGGGCAAGGTCCGGTACCACTGGACGTTCGCCTCCAGTTCCGACCCGGTCTCCCCGGGTACCGCGGACTTCGGCAAGGGCACGAGTACGAAGGCGCTGCTGCACGTGGTGCAGGTGCCGGGCCAGGCGAACGCCTCGACCGTGAGCACCTTCGTCACCCTGCACCTGCCGGACCAGAAGATGACCGCGCGGAGCGCGCAGGTGACCTTCACCTGCCAGAAGTAGCCCTACCGGCACGGGCGGGCCCGGGCGGGCCGCTTCGAACGGGCGCACTGGATTGACGCGGTGCCGCTTCAGACCGGACGGCCCGCCCTGGAGGACGCCTTCAGGCGTGGAGTCGTCGCCTGCTGCCGGAGTTCCGCCGCCGCCGCCCCTGGAGGGCTGCGGCGTTCCCGCGTACCCCTGCGCTCCCCGGCGGCCCCCGGTTCCCCGAACGCCTGCACCCCCTGGAGGCGGAGGCGGCCGTCGCCGCGCGAAAACCGGCGGAAACCAGATGGGGTTCCCGTCCGACTACATGGGAGAGGTGATCAGGCGCCGACAGGCGGTCCCTCGCGCGAACGCACCAGGAAGAGGAGCCGTGTCGGGACTGAAGGATGGGTTGACCTGCATGTTCGACGGCCGATGTACCGGGCGCGGCACCCGGTTACGGCGCCCGCTCGCGGCGCACACCACCTATCGGCTTCGCCGTACGCGCACGGACAGGGCGCGCGTACTGATTGGGGAACACGCATGTCTTCAGCCATCGGTCACGACACGCAGGGGTCGGCCGACGCCGCAACGGCCCCGGGGGAACCCTCCGGGCGCTCGTGGCGGGGTGCGCGCGCCCTGCTGCTGCGGATGCACTTCTACGCAGGGGTGTTCGTCGCCCCGTTCCTCCTCGTCGCGGCCCTCACCGGGCTGATCTACACCGTCACGCCCCAGCTCGACCAGCTCGTGTACGGCGACCGGCTGCGCGTGGAGCAGGTCGGCGACCGTGCCCGTCCGCTGGCGGAGCAGATAGCGGCGGCACGGGCCGCGCACCCGGAGGGCTCCCTCGCTTCCGTCACCACACCCGCGCGGCCGCAGGACACCACCCGGGTGGTGCTGTCCGTACCCGAGTTGGGCGAGCGGCAGCGCACCGTCTTCGTCGACCCGTACACCGCGCAGGTACGGGGCGAGCTCACCACCTGGTACGGATCGACTCCGCTGACCACCTGGCTGGACGACCTGCACCGGAACCTCCACCTGGGCGAGACCGGCCGTCTCTACTCCGAGGTCGCCGCGAGCTGGCTCTGGGTGGTCGTCGCGGGTGGTCTGGTGCTGTGGATCGGCCGCAGCCGCGGGCAGCGCGCCCGGTCGGCCCGCGGAGTCCTGCTGCCGGACCGGGCCGCCAAGGGGGTGCGGCGGACGCGCAGCCTCCACGCGGCGACGGGCGTGTGGCTCGCGCTCGGCCTGTTCTTCCTCAGCGCCACCGGCCTGACCTGGTCGCACCACTCCGGCGAGCGTTTCGGGCAGCTGCTGGACGCGGTCAAGGGCCGCGCGCCGGAGCTCGACACGCTGCTGCCCGGCGCGCAGCCGCCGCCGGCCGGCGAGGAGGGCGGGGAGCACGCGGGCCACGGCGCTGGCGGGAAGACCGCCGACGCCGATCCGGCCGCCTTCGACACGGCGCTGGACGCTGCCCGCGGGGCGGGGCTGGGGGGCACCGTCGAGGTGACGCCCCCTGCCGACGCCTCCCGCGCGTGGGTCGTGGCGCAGACGGACAACGTCTGGCCGGTGCACTACGACCGGGTCGCCGTGGACACCGGCACGAGCCGGGTCGTCTCGCACACCCGGTGGGCGGACCACCCGCCGGCGGCCAAGCTCAGCAAACTCGGCGTCCAGGGCCACATGGGCGTGCTCTTCGGAGTGGCCAACCAGATCGCGCTGGCCGTCGTCGCACTCGGCCTGGTCCTGGTCACCCTGTGGGGCTATCGCATGTGGTGGCAGCGCCGCCCCACCCGCGGGGACCGCAAGGCCGCCCTGGGCAAGGCCCCGGCCCGCGGCGCCTGGCGCACGCTGCCCCTGCCGGCTCTCGTGGTCGGGCTCCCGGCCGTGGTGGCGCTGGGCTGGGCGCTGCCGGTCCTGGGGATCACCCTGCTCGGCTTCCTCGTCCTCGACGGGGCCGCCGGCCTCGTCCGCCGACGCCGGGCGGGAGCGTAGCGGGATCCGGGGCGCAGGGGGGCCGGGCGCGGGAGGCACCGGGCCCGGACACGTGAGCGGGCGGACGCGTCGCCTCGACTTGATAGGCAAGTCTGTGGTTGCCTATCCTCCGGGCGTGGCCGACGACCTCTTCAAAGCCTTGGCCGACCCCACCCGCCGCACCATCCTCGACGAGCTCACGGAAAGGTCCGGACAGACGCTGTTCGAGATCTGTGCGCGCCTGAGCACGAAGCACCGGCTCGGCATCTCGCGCCAGGCGGTCTCCCAGCACCTCGCCGTGCTGGAGGCCGCCGGACTCGTCGAGACCAGACGGGAGGGCCGTTACAAGTTCCACGACCTGAACACGGCCCCGTTGCGGCAGATCGCCGAGCGGTGGCCCGCGCCCGTCCCGTCCGACCCCGAGGAGAGCACCCCGTGAAGATCCACATGACCAGCGTCTTCGTCGACGACCAGGCCGAGGCCCTGCGCTTCTACACCGAGATCCTCGGATTCGTGAAGAAGTACGACGTCCCCGTGGGCGGGACGGCCCGGTGGCTGACGGTCGTCTCGCCGGACGACCCGGGCGGCACCCAGCTCCTCCTGGAGCCCTCCGGCCACCCGGCCGTCGGGCCGTACCGCGACACGCTCGTCAAGGACGGCATCCCGCTGGCCCAGTTCGCCGTCGAGGACGTGCACGCGGAGTACGAGCGCCTGCGCGCCCTCGGGGTGCGGTTCACCCAGGAGCCGCTGGACATGGGCGTCGTCACCACCGCCGTCTTCGACGACACCTGCGGCAACCTGATCCAGATCGCCACCCAGCCCCAGCAGTAACCGGCAACGTGGTTCGGGGTCGCTTCCGCGCCTCGGGCGCCGTCCGCCCGGCCGGAGCGGCGAGTCGTACCCCTGCGGCCTAAAATGAGTCCGTCAGGCAAGGACTCCGTCCGGCCGGCCCGGGAGGCGTGATGACCGTTGTCCCCGATGCGGTACCGCAAGGTCCGAGGGGCCCACAAGGCCCGCAGAGCGACCCCGAGGACGTTCTCAAGCGGCTCGGAGGATCGTGGCACTGGGCGCTCGGCTTCGCCCTGGCCACCCTGATCCCGGGCATCCTCGTCCTCGTCTGGCCCGACGAGACGCTGCACGTCCTGGCCGTGATCATCGGTCTGCAGTTGCTGGTGGCCGGCGGCTTCCGGTTCGTCACGGCCTTCTCCCACAGCAGTGACGACGGCGGCAGCAGGCTGGCGGGCGTCCTCATCGCCGTGCTCGCGTTCCTGGCGGGCGTCCTGGTGCTGCGGCACCCGATGCAGACGATCGGCGCCCTGTCCCTGATCGTCGGCGTGTTCTGGCTGCTGACCGGGGTGCTCACGGCGTACGTGGCGATCGCCGACCGGGGGCTCCTGCACCGTGGCTTCCTGTTCGCCCTGGGCGCCCTCGGCACCGTCGCCGGGATCGTGGTGCTCTGCTTCCCGGTGGACTCCGCGGTCGCCCTGACCCGCCTGCTGGGACTCTGGCTCGTCCTGCTGGGCGTGTTCGAAGTGGTGATGGCCTTCGCGCTGCGCTCCGCCACCCGCAGGCTCGTCGATCCCGCCGGGATGGATCCCGGGCGGTGACCGGCGGCACGCGGCGCCCGTACGGGACCTGCCGTCAGAAGGCGTACCGGATGCGCAGCCACGGCGCGTGGGTGGCCACCAGCGTGCGCATCGTCCCGACCGCGCCGGCCTTCACGCCGTCGCGGTAGCGGACGTTGGTGCTGCCGTTCTCGGAGCGTTTGGGCTGCTGGATGCCGGGCTGCCACAGGGCGTCCTCGGCGCGCGGGTGCCAGCCGAGGTTCAGTTCGTGGAGTTCCCGGTTGTGCGTCAGCATGATCACCTCAGCTGCCGCCTGCTCCTTGACCGCGCGCGGCAGGACGTCGTCCATATGGGTCAGCAGGAGCGCCCAGTCCCGTTCCCAGCCGGGCCGGACGACCACGGGCGAGAGGTTGAAGTGGACCTCGTACCCCGCTTCCAGGAAGTCGCCCGCGGCGGCGATCCGGCTCTCCACCGGGCTCGTGCGGACGTCCAGCAGCTTGGAGTCCTCCTGCGGCATGACGGAGAACCGTACGCGGGTGCGACCGCGCGGATCGCACAGCAGCAGGTCCGGGTTGACGAACTTGGTGGCGAAGGAGGCCTTGGCGGTCGGCCAGCGGGCGAAGGCGCGGATCAGGTCTCCCACGTTCTCGCTGATCAGGGCGTCCACCGAGCAGTCGCTGTTCTCCCCGATGTCGTAGACCCATGCGGCCGGGTCGCACTGGTTGGCCTCCGGCTTGGGGCCCAGGCGCGCGACGTGACGGGAGAGGTGGGCGGTGATGCGCTCGATGTTGGTGAACACGGTGATCGGGTTGGCGAACCCCTTGCGCCGCGGGACGTAGCAATAGGCGCAGGCCATGGCGCAGCCGTTGGCGTGTCCGGGGGCGATCCAGTCCGCGGAGCGGCCGTTGGGGCGCGTGGTCAGCGTCTTCCGCTCCCCGAGGACCAGGACCTCGCTCTTGATGCGGACCCAGCGGTCGACGTTCCCCTCGTTGCCGTGGAGGTCCGGGATCCCCCAGTGCGAGTCCACCGGCACGACCTCGGCCCCGGGAAAGCGGGCGAGGACCTGCCGCCCGCGCGGCGAGGCGGCGGCACCGGGCTCGGCGTGGATCCGCCGCACCGACAGCAGCCGGCGCGCGGCCGGAGTGTCGCGGAACAGCGGACGGCCGTCGCCCGGGCTGCGGCGCTCCTGCCCGGTGTCGAGATCCTCCAAGCCGAACAGGGCGTCCGCGGGCCCGTCCGGCGGGCCCGTGTCGTACGGCTGGGCGGCGCCCATGTGCGTCTCCTCTCCTGCGGATCCGGGTGGCCGGCCGGCCGAGGGGCACGGGCGGGAGCCCGGACGAGCCCGGCGCGGGCCGCCGCGGGTGACCTACCACTGTAGGCGGCCCCTGGGCGCCACCGGGGCACGCCCCGGGGCGCCTCAGGGCGGGGTGTCTCCCGCGTCGCGGTGCGCCCGGACGACCTGCGCGAGGTCGCCCAGCCGGTCCAGGCCCCGCACGGCCCGGGCCATGCGCGGGTTGCCCTCCAGGCGGGCGCGGTGCCGCTCCAGGAAGGACCAGTAGCCGACGGTGTACGGGCAGGCCCGCTCGCCCGTGCGGTCGCCGGGCCGGTAGCGGCAGCCCCCGCACAGGTCGCTCATCCGGTGGATGTAGGCGCCGCCCGAGGTGTAGGGCTTGGTCGTCATCAGCCCGCCGTCCGCGTACTGCGACATGCCCACCACGTTCGGCAGCATCACCCAGTCGTAGCCGTCGACGAAGCAGCGGTGGAACCAGTCGGTCACCTCCGCGGGGTCCCAGCCCTGCTGCAGCGCACGGCTGCCGAGGACCATCAGCCGGGGGATGTGGTGCGTCCACCCCGTGTCCCGCACCTGCGCCAGCACGGTGGACAGGCAGCGGGCACCGGGCGCGTCCGCGTCCAGCTCAGCGAACCACGGGGGCAGGGGCGCCGTGTGCCGCAGGTCGTTGCGGTGCCGGTACTCCTCGCCGAGGTGCCAGTACAGGTTCCACACGTACTCGCGCCAGCCGCAGACCTGCCGGACGAAGCCCTCGGCGCTGTTGAGCGGCACGAGCCCGGCCCGCCAGGCCTCCTCGGCCCGGCTCACGCACTCCCACGGGTCGAGGAGGCCGAGGTTGAGCGAGGAGGACAGCAGGCTGTGGCTCATCACCGGGTCGCCGGCCAGCATGGCGTCCTCGTGCGCGCCGAAGCCGGCGAGGCGGTGCGTGACGAAGTGGTCGAGCGCGGCCAGTGCCTCGCGGCGGCTCGCGGGGAACAGGCGGGGGCCGTCGCGGCCCACGAAGGTGATCCCCTCCTCGCGTTCCCACCGGTCCAGGTCCCGCCGGACGCCCTCGTCGATCTCGTCCTCCCGGGGCCGGTACGGCGCCGGCGCACCCAGCGTGGTCCGGCCGCGGGGCGGGGGCTCGCGGTTGTCGTGGTCCAGGTTCCAGCGGCCGCCCGCCGGCCGGTCCCCCTCCATCAGGATGTCGTGGGTGCGCCGGGTGTGCTCGTACAGGTTCTCCTGGAGCAGCCTCCGCCCCTTCTGCCGGGCGGCCCAGTCGGCGAACTCCCGGTGCCCGACGAGGAACCCGCGGGCCGGGTGGACCGTGACCTGCGGCAGCGAGGCCACCAGGGAGAGGGCGGCACGGGAGGTGGGGTGGTGCACGGAGACCGGTGCGTCGCCGACGGCGCGCGCCAGGCCTTCCCGGTACGTCTCCGCCTCGACGTACCGCACGCTCCGGCCGAGGTCGGCCGCACGGTGACGCATGGCGCTGAGCACCAGATGGGCCTTGGCCCGGTGGAACCTCCGGCGCCGGAAGACGGCCCGGGACTCGATGAGCAGCCACCGGGTGTTCCGCGGGGTCCCGCCGGCGGCGGTGGCGGTGAAGTGCGGGCCGAGCTGGTCGCCGAACAACCAGTGCACTGGACTCATGCCCCCATCCAAGCAACCCGGTCCGGGCCCGCGAGGGCTGACGCGGCCGTTCCGTACGGCTCGAACGCCCGTGTCACGGCCCGGCCGGAAGGTGCGCGTGCGGGCCGCGGGCCCGAGGCTGGAACAGGGGCGCCGAACCGGGCACGGCCGCGCCGCCGGACCGGGGCGGCCGGCTCCCACAGGAGGGAGAGGAACATGGCGAGCGCCGGCAAGGACGACCTCGGCCGGGGTGACGAGGTCACGTGGAAGAGCCACGGCCAGGAGGTGACGGGCCGCGTGAAGAAGAAGATCACGAAGCGTACGCGGGCCGCGGGCCGCACCGTCGACGCCTCGGAGGAGCAGCCGCAGTACGAGGTGGAGAGCGGGGCGACCGGACGCGACGCCGTCCACAAGCCGGGCGCACTGCGCAAGAAGGGCCGCTCCTCCTGACGGCCGGCGCCCCGGACGGAGCCGCCCGCGACGCAGCCGGCGCCGGACCGAGCTGCCCGCCGGACCGTGCTGCCCGCCGGTCGGTCGCGTACCGGGCCGGTCAGCGGGCGCGGCGGATGCGGATCGGGCCGTGCGCCCGCGCCGGCTCGACGGGGCGGCCCGCCTGGGTGATCTCCACCTCGCCCGCCGCCACCAGCCGCCGGGCCGCCCGGCGGGCCGGCTCCATGAGCGCGCGCCAGCCGTCACCCTCCCCGGCGTACACGGCCCGCGCCGCGTCGGAGGGGCAGATCGACGCGGTCGGGCCGCGGCGCTCCAAGAGCTCCAGGATGGCGCGCTCCAAGCGGCGTTCCGTCTGCCGTCCACTGTCCGTCACTCCCCCAGTGTCGCGCGGGGCAGCGGGCGGGGGATCCGGGACGCGCGCGGTCAGGCCGCCGGGGTGCGCAGCCCGGCCAGGAGCCCGTCGAGCGCCCGTTCCGCGGCCCGGGCGTCCCCGCCGCCGGCGATCCACAGCGCGGCCTCGTTCATGGCGCCCGAGAGCAGCCGGGCCAGGGGCTCCACCGGCTGTTCGACGATGATCCCGGCCGCGACGAGGGACGCCAGGGCTTCCGCGAGGTGCCGGGCGGAGGCCTGCTCGTCCAGGGTCCGCCACTCGTCCCAGCCCAGCACGGTCGGCGCGTCGACCAGCAGGATCCGTCGTACCGCCGGGTCGGTCCCGGCGGCCAGGAAGGCCCGGCAGCCGGCCCCGAGCTGCTCCCACGGATCCTCGTGCCGCTCGGCTTCGGCCGCGACCCGCTCGCCCAGTTCCCGCTGGACCTCCGCGACCACGGCCCGGAAGAGCCCGGCCTTGCTGGCGAAGTGGTGGTAGGCGGCCCCCTTGGTGACCCCGGCGGCCCGCGCCACCTCGGCCAGCACCACGTGGTGGTACCCGCCGGCCGCGAACCCCCGCCGCCCCTCGTCCAGCAGCGCCTGCCGCGTCGCCGCCCGCTGCTCCGCCCGGTTGACCGCCATCGCGCGCACCGCCCTTTCCATTTCGCGTACCGGGGGTATGCTAACGGCATGACTCACATACCCGAGGTATGCAAAACGGGACCGAAGGAGTCCGCCATGGCCACGGAACCCGCGATCACCCCCGCTGTCACGCCTGGAGTAACGCCCGCCGCCCCGCCCACGAAAGGGCCCGAGCCTGCGCCCGCGCTCGGCGGCTTCTATCCGGTGCTCGCCACCCGGGACGTGGCGGCCTCCCGCGCCTTCTACACGCGCCACCTCGGGTTCGAGGTGACCTTCGAGGCCGACTGGTACGTCAGCCTGCGCCGCCCCGACGCCCCGCAGTACGAACTGGCCCTCCTCGACCCGGCCCACCCGACCGTTCCCGAGGGCCACCGGGTCGCGCTCCGGGGCGGCCTGCTGCTGAACTTCGAAGTCGGCGACGTGGACTCCGAGTACCGGCGGCTCGTGTCGGAGGCCGGCCTGAGCGAGGTACTGCCGCTGCGCACCGAGGAGTTCGGCCAGCGCCACTTCATCATCGCCGCGCCCGACGGCGTGCTGATCGACGTCATCACCGTCATCCCGCCCGGCGAGGCGTACGCCGCGCACTACGCGGACGCCTGACCACCGCGCGGCCCTCCGGGCCGGGCCCCTGCCGGCAAGGCCCCTACCGGTGTCGCAGGGCGTCCATGTGCAGGCGGATCGTGGTGCCCACCTCGCGGGTGGAGCGGACTTCGACGAGGTCGCACAGCTGGTGGGCGAGCCACAGACCGCGGCCGCCGATCTGGTCCGGCTCGGGACGGCTGCGGCCGGCCAGCACGTCGGGGATGTAGCCGGAGTCGCGGAACTCGCACAGGAACGTCTCGTCCTGGGCCCAGGTGCGCAGGGTCCCGCCGCCCCCGCCGTGGCGAATGCTGTTCGTGGCGATCTCGGTGACGGCGACGGCGAGCTTCGGCAACCGGTCCGGGGAGACGCCCGCGTCGGACGCGCACTGGGACACCTTCGAGCGGATCGCGGCCAGGTCGCCGTGTGCGTAACTCAGCTCCTGGAACGGATCGCAGGGTGCGGTCAGCGCGTCGAAGGCGTACTCATCGCCGCCGAGGTACTCCTCGTTGGGTGCGTACTGCCCGTCGCGGCGGATCTGCGGGTGACAGCGGGAGAGCAGCCGCAGGGCGTCCTCGTCGTCGTCGGCCGCGTCGTACGGGCACAGCATCGACCGCGTGGAGCTGCGCGCGAAGGCCCGGTTCAACAGCCATTCGTGATAGCGCAGTTCCGACAGGTGCGCCGTATCGCGTGCCTGGCGCCAGGCGGTTTCGCCGATGCCCCGCACGGTCCTGCCCTCTTCGCCGCTCCCGTTCATCCAGGCCGACCAGGCGGCGATGTGCCGGCCGGGGTTGGCGCCGGCCGTCGTGGTGTCGACGAAGGTGACGGCCGGTTCGTCGGCGAGCTCGCCGCGCAGGAGCGAGGTCTTGTCCGAGGGGACGGCCACGACCACCGCCTCGTCGGCTTCCAGTGCCTCGTGGATGAAGTCCAGTGTCCCGGACAGGAACTGGTCCTCCCCGCGGTACGGGTAGAGCTCGTGGCGGAAGCCGGTCCCGTCCGGGCCGGTCGGCTTAGAAGGCACGGTCGCGGTCATGCCGCCATCACCACCGGCACGCCCGCCGCCGCGTATCCCGCCAGTTCCCAGCACAGTCGCACGATCTCGTTGGCACCTTCCACGACGATCCGGCGGTCGGGCAGGTGACGGGCCGCGTCGACCAGGGCGTGCATGCCGGCCGCATCGATGATCTCCAGGGCGTCGAACCTCAGCCGCACCGTGGGCGTGCACCGCATCGCGGCGCGGACGACGGCGTTGAAGGCCGCCGCGCACTCCGAGTCCACCACTCCGTCCACGCTCCATCTGTCCGTTCCCGTGCTGAACATCCGGAAAGCAGGACGCGCGGCGCGCGTTCCCGTCTCGTGCGGATGTACGCAGGCCGCCTGTTCCAGCGCGGAAGCCTCCCACTGGGCGGGCCTGAACGCGCACACCACGATCGCACCGCTCTCCGAGGCGAACTCGTCCAGCTTCAGCTCACGCGCCAGCAGTTCCTCGGCGCCGCCGGGCGCCGCCGCCGGGGTCCGCTCGGCCAGGACCCGTACGGACCGGAAGCCCTCGCGCACCGCCGTACGGGCTTCCCGCCGGACCGCGGCCAGCATGACGTCCGTGTCCGCCGGGTGCGGCAGATCGAGGACCACGGAGGCCGGATGCCCGCCGTCCCGCCGGATCTCGGTGGAACCGAGGGACCCGATGACCACGACCTTGTCCCCGTAGAGGGCCCCGTCGGCGACATAACCCCGTGCGTCGGCGAACGTGGCTGCCGGATCCATGCGCCAGCAGACGTGGTCACCCAGCTCGACCTCGTCCAACCGTGCCAAAGCCCGCGCCGCTCTCACCTCGCCGCCTCCCCGACGTCGACTCGACCTGCGAACACAGCACCCTACTGGCCGCGGGCGGACAGCCGTGAACCCGGCCGGTGTCGACCCGCCCGCGAGAGGGTCCCGATCTGCCCCTGCCCACGGCGAGGAGCGCCAATCGCGACCGGCCGGACGGGCGGGAACGTACGGGCGCCGGGTCATCCCGCGGTCGGCGCTCGCCCGTCCAGCGGGTGAGCGGCCAGGGCGGCCAGGTCGTCGGCGAAGCCTCCGCGTGCGCGTCCGCGGACCCGGGCGGAGGTGAGGACCGGGCAGAGCGCCGTGGCCAGGACGCGGTGCCCGGCCCGGTTCAGGGCGTCGACCAGGCCGTGGTCCTCGCCGACCGCGAGGGGCGGGAACCCGCCGACGGACAGGTAGGCCCGTGCGGTGACCCCGAGGTTCGCGCCGTGGACGTGCGGGTGCCGCCAGTCCCCGTGCGGCGGGCGGGTGGCTTCGTACCGGGTCCGGAGGTGGTCGGCGAGGGGTGAGGTGCGGGGCAGGACGACGGTGCCCGCGACCGCCTCCCAGCCTTCGCGCGCACGGGCCAGGTGGTGGGAGAGCCAGCGCGGGGGTACCTCGCTGTCGGCGTCGGTGGTGGCGATCCAGATGCGGGACGCCGGAGGGCCGAGGTGGCGCAGCGCGTGTTCGGCGCCGAGGGCGCGCGCCCGGCCCGGACTGCGGGAGGCGCTGGTGACGACCAGGGCGCCGGCTTCGCGCGCGAGGTGGGCCGTCCGGTCGTGGCAGGAGTCCGCGACGACCACGGTCAGGGTCCGTACCCGGCGCAGGTCCGGGTGCCGGGCGGCGGTGCGGACGGCGCGCAGCGCGGCCGGCAGGAGGGCCTCCTCGTCGTGGGCGGGGATGACGACCGCCACGGCATCGGCCCTCACACCAGGCCCTCCTGCTCGGCGGGCGTCGCCGGACGGCTGCCGTCCGGGAGGAGGCGGTGGTGGACCTGCAGGACGAAGTCGTCCTCCCGGTGATCGGCCAGCAGGCGCAGACCGGGCGTTCCGGCCAGGATCCGGGCGATGTCGGTTCCCGTGGAGAGGTGCTCGGGGACGGGGTGGTTCCAGTGGACGGTCAGCAGGGTGCCGCCCGGTTCCAGCGCCGCGACGGCGTGTTCCAGCACGCTCCGTACCGTCGGCGTGGCGAGGTAGTAGAGCAGCTCGGACAGGACGACGAGGTCGAACGTTCCCTCCGGCCACTGGGCGGGGACGGTCATCTGCCGGACGTCGACGTGCGGATGCCCGCTGGTGCGCCGCCGGGCGGTCTCGACCACGGACGCCACGCGGTCGCAGGCGAGCACCGCGTCGCAGCGCAGTGCCAGGCGCCTCGTCAGTTCGCCGACCGAGCAGGCCGGTTCGAAGGCCCTGCGGTAGCGCTCCCGCGGCAGGGCGGCGACGGTCAGGTCGTACTTGCGCCGCTCGTACCAGCGTTCCGCGAGGTGCCAGGGGTCCTCGGTGTCGCGGTACATGTCGTCGAAGTACGACGCCGGGGTGGACTGGTCGGTCACGTGAAGAACACCTCGATGTCGCGCAGGTGGTGGGCGAGTTCCTCGGGCGGCAGGACGGCCGCGTCGGCAGGGTCCGGTCCCAGGGGTGCGATCTGGCTGACGAAGTGCCGCACCGCCCGCCGCTTGAGAGCCGCCGCCCCGGGAGGCAGGCGGACGGCCGCGGCCGTCGCCCAGGGCACTGCGGGGTCGCCCGGGCGGGCCCAGTGCCACATCCACACCGGGTACGTCCAACACGTCACGGATGCGGCGCGGGCCGCCTTGACCGCGGCCCGCCCGGCGGCTTCGTGGTCGCCGTGCACGTCGTCGGTCCACGGCGCGAGGCACAGTCGGGCGCCGTCGAGGAGCGGCGCCAGGGCGGCGGCGACCTCCTCCTCGTGGTGGGCGAGCCGGGTGTCGGCGACCTTGAGGCGGACCACCTCGGCGCCGGTCGCGCCCAGGGCGTCGAGCGCCCGGCGCAGCTCCTCGGCTCTGACGGCTGCCAGCCGGCCCGGTGTGGTGCGGGTGCTGTGGGGGTGGGAGCCCTCGCCGTCGGTGACCGACACGACGGTGAGGGTGAGGCCGGCCCGTGCGAGGAGGGCGATGGTGCCGCCGGCTCCCAGTACCTCGTCGTCGGGGTGGGCCGCCACGATCACGACCCTGCCGCGGTCGGGCAGGGCCGCCTCCGGCAGGCCGGCGAGACCGTCCCAGGCCCGCCACTCCCGCTCCGGGGTTCCGGGGGCCTGGATCGGGTCGGCGGGCGGCGCGGGCTCGGGCGGGCGCGTCACTGCTTCTCCGTACGGGCGACGAGGCGGCCGAGTTCGGCCAGGTTGCGTTCGCCGTGGTGCTGGCGGATGTAGACGGCGAGGTCGGCGGCGTTGCGGGTGTGGGACGGGTCGTGGCACAGCGGTTCGGCGCCGGTGGCCCGGCCGACGTGGGTCAGGACGTCGGCGCAGACGGATTCCACGAAGGCGCGGACGCGCAGACTGCGCTGCCGGGCCGTGGCCGTGGCCTCATCGTCGGCATCGGCATCGGCATCGGCGGGATCGCGGTCGATCTCTGCGGCGGCCCGGTCCAGCACGGCCGCCGCGGCGTGCAGGCGCATGTCCACGGCCCCCAGATGGGCGTCGGTGAGCGGATCGGGCCCGCGCCGGGCCGCCGTACGGGTGAGGGTGTCCGCGACGGCGCGTGCCCCGCCGTACCAGCACGCGGCCACCCCGATGCCGCCGTGCTGGAAGCCCGGCCGGTCCACGTAGGCCTCCACCCCGCCCACGGGAACCGCGGGAACGTCCTCGAACCGGACGTCGGCACTGTCGCTGGCCGCCATGCCCAGCGCCTGCCACGTGCCCTCGACCGGTCGGCAACCGGGCGCCCGCGGGTCCGGTTCCTCCCCGGTCTCGCCGGTGGCGACGGTCACGCCGGTGGCGACGGCGAAGAGCCGGCGGCCGTCCCCGGCCGCGGCCGTCACCAGGGCGTGCGTGCAGCTGTGCGCTCCCGAGCAGTACCGCTTCAGCCCGTTCAGGACCCACCCGTCATCGCCGAGGCTCGCAGCGAGCCCCTGGCCCGGCGGCTCGGCCGCCCAGACCCCCCAGCGCTCCCCCGGTCCGACCGCCGGACCCCCGAGCTCCGCCAGGATCGCCACCGCGTCCACGTGCCCTTCCACCAGGCGGGCCAGCGACAGGTCCCGCTGCGCCACGGAGGCCAGCGACCGGAACCGGACGGCGGTCCGTCCCGCTCCCGGCAGCGGGAAGTCCAGTGCTCCCGAGGCGATGTCGGCAACGCACTGCGCGAAGTCCGCCGCGCTCTCCCTGCGGACCTCCTCCATCCAGGCGTCACGGCCCGTGCCGTGCGGGGCGCGCACGCCCGGACGGGCTCCGTATGCGGTGTCCTGCATCCGCGGTGCTCCCTACCGAAAGGTGTGAGGCGCTGGCAGATCGCCCACGGCGCGACCGTTCCGCGCGCCGTGCTGCGGCTACCCGCTGCCCGGCCGGCGATGCGCGGGGACCGCGGGTCGGGTCGGGGCCGGTCACCCGACCCGTGGCGACGTCTCATCTTGGCCACCGGGCGAGCGGCCCGCATCACGGCGCGGGCGGACGCGCCCCGTGGCGGCGCCCCGCGCCGTCCGGGGCGCGGGCGGCCTTCACCGGTACGGACGTCCCCGGGATGCCGGGGTCCGCCGGAGGCGAAAGGGTGGCACGGGGTCTCAGGGCCTGTCCGCAGCTGTGCCCACCGCGTGAGGCAAGAGGAGATACCGAGCATGGCCCAGAAGAAGACGACGAAGTCCCCGGCGAAGAAGAGTGCCGCCGAGGAACGCGCGGCGGCGAAGGGCGCGTCGGGCAAGCGGGCGCAGCGCGGTGGCATCCCCGGGAAGCCCGCGCCCGAGCCGCCGGCCGCCGGCGAGCCGACCAGGCCCCGGGGGCCCTTGCCTCCCAAGCCCGACCAGTCGGGTCCCGAGACGGTGAGTCCGACGGGTCAGCCCACCGGCGCGCCGCAGGCGGCGGTCGCCCAGGGCGGGGCCTACCTGACGACGGCGCAGGGAACCCGGCTCCACGACAGCGACCACTCGCTGAAGGCCGGGGCCCGCGGACCGGTGCTGCTGCAGGACCACCACCTGCGCGAGAAGATCATGCACTTCGACCACGAGCGGATCCCGGAGCGCGTGGTGCACGCCCGCGGCGCGGCCGCGCACGGCGTCTTCCGGGGCTACGGCACCGCGGGGAAGGTCACGAAGGCCGGGTTCCTGGCGAAGGGCGTCGAGACGCCGGTGTTCGTGCGGTTCTCCACCGTCCTCGGCTCGCGGGGCTCGGCGGACACGGTGCGCGACACCCGCGGGTTCGCGACGAAGTTCTACACCGACGAGGGCACGTTCGACCTGGTCGGCAACAACATCCCGGTGTTCTTCATCCAGGACGCGATCAAGTTCCCCGACGTCATCCACGCCGGCAAGCCGCACCCCGACCGGGAGATCCCGCAGGCACAGAGCGCGCACGACACGTTCTGGGACTTCGTGTCCCTGCACACCGAGGCCACCCACCACACCCTGTGGAACATGTCCGACCGCGGCATCCCGCGGTCCTTCCGGATGATGGAGGGCTTCGGCGTCCACACGTTCCGCCTGGTCAACGCCAAGGGAGCCACCACCCTGGTGAAGTTCCACTGGAAGCCCAAGCTCGGCGTCCATTCCCTGGTCTGGGAGGAAGCGCAGATCACCAACGGGATGGACCCGGACTTCCACCGCCGGGACCTCGCCGACGCGATCGAGGCGGGCGCGTTCCCGCAGTGGGAGCTGGGCATCCAGGTCTTCCCCGACACCCCGGAGCAGACGTTCGAGGGCATCGACCTCCTGGACCCCACCAAGATCGTTCCGGAGGAGCTCGCCCCCGTGCAGCTCATCGGGCTGATGACGCTCGACGCCAACCCGACCAACTATTTCGCGGAGACCGAGCAGGTGGCCTTCCACCCCGGCCACCTCGTCCCCGGCATCGACGTCACCGACGACCCGTTGCTCGCGGGCCGGCTCTTCTCCTACCTCGACACCCAGATCAGCCGGCTCGGCGGCCCCAACTTCGGCCAGATCCCCATCAACCGGCCCCACGCCCCCGTCAACGACATGCTCCGCGACGGCATGCACCAGACCGCCGTGCACGGCGGGGCCGCGCCGTACCGGCCCAACAGCCTCGACGGCGGCTGCCCCTTCCTCGCGGACGCCGGTACGGGCGCCTTCATCGAGGTGCCGGTCGAGCTGCCCGCGGCGCGGAAGGTCCGCGAGGCTCCCGCGTCGTTCTCCGACCACTTCAGCCAGCCCCGCCTGTTCTGGCTGAGCATGACGCCGGTCGAGCGCGAGCACATCATCGCCGCGTACACCTTCGAGCTGAACAAGTGCTACGAGCAGGCCGTCAAGGAACGTGCCCTGGCCGTCCTCGCCAACATCGATCCGCAGCTCTGCGGGGAGGTCGCCACCGGTCTCGGACTTCCCGCGCCGGCCGCCACCACCCCGCTCACCGAGCCGGACCCGAGCCCGGCCCTGTCCCAGCTGGGGCGTGAGTGGCCGCTCGACGGGCGCGTCATCGGCATCGTCGCGGACCCCGAGAGCGACCTCGCCGGGCTGAAGACCGTACGGGAAGCCGTCCTGGCCGGGGGCATGGTGCCCCTGGTCATCGCCCCCACCGGCGGCACCCTGGGTACGAAGAGGAACCCGGTCACGGTCCAGCGCACCTTCGCCACCGCCCGTTCCGTCGAGTTCGACGCCCTTCTGTTCGCCGGAGCGCCCCGGGCGGCGGCCGACGCCCACGGCGCCCGGGACGCCAAGGCGGGAGCACCCCGCCCGGGTGGCCCCGACCCCCGGGTCCTGATGCTGCTCACCGAGGCCTACCGCCACGGCAAGGCCATCGGCGGCTGGAAGGAGTCCTCCCGGATCCTCGACGCTGCCGGGATCGGGACGGACGAGCCGGGCATCGCCTTCGCCGCCACCCCCGCTGCCGCTCTCAAGCAGCTCAAGCGGGCGATGGCGCAGCACCGGGCCTGGGACAGGTTCCCCGTGACGGGCTGAACCCGCGAAGACGGCGGGCCGCCGGTGCGTCCGCACCGGCGGCCCGCCGTGAGGCGACGCCGCTGGGATCAGGCTTCGAGGCGGGCTCGGGCCTCTCTGGCCGTCCGGCGCTTGAGGGCGCGCCGTTCGTCTTCGGTCAGGCCACCGCACACGCCCATGTCCTGGCCCCCTTCGAGGGCCCACTGCAGGCACTCGCCCAGGACCGGGCAGCGTCGGCACACGGCCTTCGCCTCCTCGATCTGGAGCAGGGCAGGGCCGCTGGTGCCGATGGGGAAGAACAGGTCCGGATCTGCCTGTCGGCAGGCGGCCTGGTGACGCCAGTCCATCGTCGTGCCTCCGTTCGCATGGCCGGTAGCTTCACTGTTCGCCTGGCCGGTATCGCCGGCTCTATGCAGAACAACGGCGGCGTCTTTCCTCCTCTTCCCGTCGGCCGGACGCGGCGTCGTTTAGTGCGGGCGTGTGGGGTAGGCGGGACGCATGTTCAGGCATCGACGTGTGCGTACGGCTGTTGTCCTCGTGATCAGTTGGGTGGTGTTGACCGGTGTAGAGCGCTGGGGCGAGGCCGCGTCCTGGTCGGCGGCAGTGCTCAGCGGGCTGCTGTGGGCGGTCGTGGTCACCGGCGCCTGGTGGTTCGCCGAATGGACGCAGGCGAGCCGGCTCCGCGGCACGCACCGGTCGGAGCACCGCCGCGCGGAGGCGGATCAGGGGCGGTAGACGGTGCCGGGGGTGGGGGGCGCCGGGGCCATCAGCCGGGACACCGTGACGAAGGTGTAGCCCCGGGCGCGGAGCTCGGCGATGACCGTCCTCGGTGCCACCGTCGGCCGGGGCGTGTTCCACCGCTCGCGCCGCTTGCTCATCGACTCCCTCACCGGGCACACCCGGCGCGCGGAGAAGCACGCCGTCCGCCGGGTCGCGCAGGACCGGTCGCGGCCCGGGAGGACATCGCCCGCGACATGGCGCCGCGCGCGGGCGCGAGCGGGTCCTGGCTCCCCGCGAGCGCGAAGTGGCCCTGGCCGTGGCGCAGGGCCGCACCAACGCCGAGATCGCGGGCGCCCTCGACCTGAGCGTCCCCACCGTCACCTCACACGTGTCCGCCGCGATGACGAAGCTCGGTCTCACCCACCGGGTCCCGATCGCCCTCCTCGTCCACGACGCCGACTTCGGCAGCGACCCGCCCGGTCTCGGAACCCCGTGAGCCCGCGGCCACCGGCGGCGTCGCCGTGAAGGGTTCTTCCGGTGTGGCGCAGGCACCGCGCAGTGCGGTACGGGCCTGCCCGCGCAGCCAGGTGTGGGCGGGATCGTTGTCGTAGCGCTGGTGCCAGGCGACGTAGATCGGTATGGCCGGCATGGCCAGCAGGGTCGGCAGCGGCCGGACACGGAGCCCGAGGTCGTCCAGGAGGGGGCGGCTGACGAGTTCGGGAACTGCCACGACGAGGTCGTGGTGGCGGACGAACTGGAGGGCCGTGGCGTTGGTGGGCGCGGCGACCACCACCCGGCGGGCCAGGCCGAGGGCCTGCAGCGCGTCGTCGACGGGGTCGCGCAGGCGCCCCCGTCGGGACACGGTGATGTGTTCGGCGACCGCGTAGTCCTCGAGGGCGAGGGCGCCGCCGGCCAGCGGGTGGCCGGGACGCATCGCGAGGACGAGCCGGTCGTGACCCATGATCTCGTGGCGGATCTCGGGCGATGAGGGCTCGCTGGACGTGGCTTCGAGGTCGATGTCCCCCCGCCGCGGGTCGTGGGTGTCGGTGGCGCCTTCCGCCAGGAAGCGCAGACGCACCCCGGGCGCCTGGGTGCGCAGCGCGCGGAGCAGGGCCGGACCGGCTGCCGCGGCCAGGGCGTCGTGCCACTTCAGAATGAAGGTCCGCTCCAGGCGGGCGAGGTCGACCTCCGTCTGCGGGGAGAGGACGGCCTGCGCCTGCTGGACCAGCTCGTGCACGGTCGCGCGCAGGGCGAGGGCGCGGGGGGTGGGGGTCATGGTGCGGCCGGTGCGCACCAGGATCTGGTCGCCGGTGGCCCGGCGGATGCGGCCCAGGGTGCGGCTCATCGCGGGCGCGGAGACGTGGAGGCGGGCGGCGGCGTCCGTCACGCTGCCTTCTTCCAGCAGGGCGTCGAGCGCGGTGAGCAGATTCAAGTCCAGTTGCATGAGGGTAAATCCAGTCGTAACTAGATTGCATTTGAAGTTAATGATGCCTGGTCATAACGTCGTAGTCGAGCGGCCGGACGGCCGCGAATCCTTCTCCAGCAGGAGCGATCATGAACGCCTTCTCCGCGCCCGGTACCTCTTCCACCGCCTCCGCCTCCAGCGCCTCCTCCGCCTCCTGCGCCGCCGAGACCGCCGAGAACACCCAGACCGCCGGGACCGCCCAGCTCGATGCGGTCCTGGAGCGCACGGTGACGGTCGTGAAGGCGGCCGGGGAGCTGCTGCGCGAGCGCTACGACGGGGGTGCGCGCCCCGGTGACCTGGATGAGGTCGTCCGCGCCATCTACGCCAACGACGAAGCGGTCCTGGCGCTCGTCAAGGAGCCGCTGCTGGCGGCGCGTCCCGGATCCCGCTGGGTGGAGGACGAGCTGGCGAGCGGCCTGCTGCCCGCAGGCGAGTGGTGGGTGGTGGACACGGCCGAGGGCAACATCAACCACATCCACGGCATGGGCGAGTGGGGGGTGACCGCCACGCTGGTGCGCGACAACGCCCCTCTGCTGACGGTGGTTCACCTGCCGCTGACCGGCGACACCTACACGGCGATCCGGGGCAGGGGTGCCCTCCTCAACGGAGAGCTCCTGCACTCCTCCGCCAAGACCGACCTGCGGGCCGCCCTCGTGGGCACCGGCCAGGCGAAGCCCGGCGAGGACGAGGAAGCCCTCCGCCGCATGGGCGCCTCGGTGACCGCCATGCTGATCAACGCGTTGGTCGTGCGGGTCTCGGTGCCGGCCACGATGCAGCTCATCCACGTCGCGTCCGGGCGCATGGACGCCTTCTGGCAGTTCTCCGACGTGCGCTCGGGGCTCCTGCCCGGCGCGCTGCTGGTCTCCGAGGCCGGCGGCACGGTCACCGACACGCAGGGAGAGCCGTGGAGCCTGGCGAGCGCCGACTTCCTCGCCTCCGCCCCCGGGCTGCACACCCAGGTGGTCGACGTCCTCTCCGACCTGCTCTGACCCCTTCCCCTCCCCTCCCGCCCCGCCCCCTCCCCCCTTGCTGCCACGACTGGAGAGCATCGTGAAGATCGCCGTACTCGGTTCCACCGGACAGACCGGACGGCTGGTGATCGCGCGCGCCGTGGAGCGCGGGCACGACGTCATCGCCCTCGCCCGCCGCCCCGACCAGGTGGCGATGCCCACCACCGGGAACCTGAGGGTGGTTCGTGCGGACGTGACCGAACCCGGCAGCATCGAGGCGGCGGTTGAAGGTGCCGACGTCGTGGTAAGCGCCTTGGGCATCACCAGGGAACAGGACCCCGCGATCCTCGTCGAAGGTGCCCGCCAGGTCGTTTCGGCCGCCCCCCGCGTCGTCTGGCTCACCTCGCTGGGCATGGGTGCCACCGAGGGAGCCCTCGGCAGCGTCACCGGCGCCCTCCTCAAACGCGTCCTGCGTCATGAGTGGAACGCCAAGGAGATATCCGGCCGCACCATTCGCGCAGCGGGCGGGACCACCGTCCATGCCGGGCCGTTGACCGACAAGCCCCATCAGGGAAACGGCCGCCTCGTCCGCACCGGGGACTTCCGGCGCCGGCTGCTCCCTCCCACGGCGCCGCGCGCGGGCATCGCCGCACTCATGGTCGCGGAGGCCGAAACGCCGCACTTCGCCGACGCGGACACCATCGCCCTGTTCGAGAGCGGCTTCAGCCGAGGCAGCGGCGGCTGACCGCCCGCTGTCCCCGCGCCAGCCACCTCACCGGCCAGTGCAGCAGCACCGCGAGGCATATCAGCCAGCCCCCCGCGTGCACCGCCCAGACGCCCGCCATGGTCGGGCCGCCCCAGGCCTGGTGGTAGTCGGTGCCGAGGTACCAGATCGGGTAGCCGAAGTTCCGGACCGAGTTGAACAGCGCGTAGCCGACCAGGACGAAAGCCGCCAGGTCCAACGGCAGCCCGAGGACCGCCCGGCACAGCACCCGGCCGCCCGTCCACCCCTGGCCGCCGGCTATGCGTCCCTGCCACCGGGCGGCGCGCCCGGACTGCCCTATCAGGGCCACCACGGCCGCTGCCAGCCCGATCGGCAGCGCGAGGGCCGCACCGGCGGCGGCGTGGACGGTTCGGCGGATCGCGGACATCGACTGGCTCCTCACACTCGTTCTGCTGACGAATCCAATGTCCCCCCGGCGGGCATCAGCCGTCATCACTCCACGGAGCCATCCGCGTCTGCATACCTGAGAGCTACCCACCCCGCCGCCTCCCGTGCCCCGCGCAGCACGGGAGGCGGCGCGGAGCGCGGTCGGCGGGCATCCCTGCCAGTAGGTTGGCCGGGTGACCGAACACCGCGTACCGACCTGGGAAGTGACGGCGAGCGGAGGGCTGGAGACCGCCTGGGTACGGATCGACCCCGGCCCCGGTGATCCCCCGCGCCCCGGACGGCTCCTGGCCCGGGGCCGGGCCGTCGGCACGCAGCCGGAGCCGTACTGGCTCTCGTACGAGCTGGAGACCGGCGACGACTACGTCACGCGGCGCCTGAGCGTGCGCGTCGAGGACGCCGGGCGGGTACGGGAACTGGACCTGCGGCGCGCAACATCCGGCGGGTGGACCGCCGACGGGCACCCGAGGCCGGACCTGGAAGGGGCGCTCGACTGCGACCTCGGCCTGTGCCCCCTCACCAACTCCATGCCCGTGCTGCGGCACGCCCTGCACCGGAACGCGGGCGAGCACGGGTTCCTGATGGCCTGGGTGTCCGTGCCCGACCTGGCCGTCCGACCGTCGCGGCAGACGTACACGCACCTCGGCCGCACCGGCACGGGCGGCGGCGCCCTCGTCCGCTACGCCTCCGAGGACTTCACCGCCGACGTCGAGTTCGACGCCGACGGCCTGGTCGTCGACTACCCGGACCTGGCCCGCCGCCGCTCCCCCGCCTGACCCGCCCCCACAGCCGCGCCGCCGTCCGCGCCCTCATCCGCCGGCGGCGTCCCGCCGCGGCCGCGACGCGCGGGCCACCGCTAGCAGGGCCACCCCGCAGCCGGCCACCAGGATCCACCCGGGGCGGGACGCCTGCGCCAGATCGGCCGGTCCGGCGCCCGCGACGAGGCCCCCCGCGGCGGCGATGCCGACCGCGCCGCCGAACTGGCGGGCGGTGGACGTGATCGCCCCGGCCACCCCGGCCCGGTCCGGCGGCAGCGCACTCACCGCCGTGTCGGTGATCGGCGCGTTGGCGAAGCCGAACCCGGTTCCGATGAGCCCGTAGGCCAGCAGGAGCAGCGGCACGCCGGTGTGCTCTTCGAGCCCGGCCAGGCAGAGCCCGCCGGCCGTGATGGTGCCGCCCGCCAGAACGAGCGGCACCCGTGCTCCGACCCGGCCGACCAGCCGCCCGGACAGGGGTGCGCAGACGGCCGCCCCGACGGCCAGGGGCAGGGTCGCCGCCCCCGCGGCCAGGGGTGTCCACCCCCGGGTGTGCTGCAGGTACAGGGTGGTGAGGAACAGCGTCGCGTTCAGGGCCGCGAAGACCGCCACCGCCCCCACGACGGCGCTGCCGAAGGCCGGCCTCAGGAAGAGCCGCGGATCCACCAGGGGCTCGCGCCGGCGGCACTCGACCCGTACGAATGCGGCCGCCGCCGGCACGGCGACCCCGTACGCACCCCACGCCGCGGGCGAGGTCCAGCCGATGCGGGGTCCCTCGATCAGGACGCCGACCGCGGCCACCATGGCAACGGCGAGCAGCACCTGGCCCGGCAGGTCGGGCTTCCGCGCGCGCCGCGCCCGGGACTCCGGCACGAAGACGGCGGTGAGCACGAGGGCGGCCGCGATGACGGGTGCGTTGATCCAGAACAGCGACCGCCAGCCGAACTCCGCCACGAGGGCGCCGCCCGTGACGGGGCCGACGGCCATGCTGAGACCGAAGACCGACGCCCAGATGCCGATCGCCCGCGCCCGCTCCCCCGGGTCGGGCATCGTGTTCACCACGATCGCGAGCGCGACCGGGCTGAGCATCGAGGCGCCGACGCCCTGGACCGCACGGGCCGCGACGAGCGCGCCCGCGGAGGGGGCGAGCGCGCAGAGCAGCGAAGCCGCCCCGAACACCGCCAGACCCAGCTGGAAGATCCGGCGCCGTCCGAACCGGTCCGCGAGCGCGCCGGAGGAGATCAGGAGACTGGCCAGGACCAGGGTGTAGGCGTCAACGGTCCATTCGAGGTCGTGGGTTCCGATCCCGAGGCCCTGCCCGATCGCGGGCAGGGCCACGTTGACGATGGTGGTGTCCAGGCCCACCAGGAACATGCTGAGGCAGCAGACGGCGAGCACCGTCCAGCGCCTGCGCGCGCTCGGTTCGGCGGGGATCGGGAGGGGGTGGGTCGTCGCGGTCACGGTCTGCCTCTCACGTGCGGGTTCGGGTGCCCGGTCATGCTCGGGCGGGGCAGGGGCCGTTGACCACGAAAGTTGCGAACACTGCAAACTGGGCCCATGCACGAGCACTCCGGGGACGCGACATGCCCCACAGGTCCACCGGCCGCCACGGGCACCGCCCGCGCAGCCCGCACCGCCCGCACCTCCGAGACCGCGGGCTCCGGGGACGCCGGGGAGGCCGGGGACGCCGAGGTCAAGCGGGTGATCGACGGGATCGGGCCCCGGCTCCGCGGCCTGCGGCGCGACCGCGGGCTCACCCTGGAGGCCCTCGCGGCATCGACCGGGATGTCGGTGAGCACGCTGTCCCGCCTCGAATCGGGCAAGCGGCGCCCGACGCTGGACCTGCTCATCCCGCTCGCGCGCCTGTACCGCGTCGCTCTCGACCGGTTGGTGGCCGCACCGGCCAGCGGCGACCCGCGGGTGCACCTCGAACCCGTGCGCAAGGGACACGGGAGCATCCTCGTCCCCCTGACCCGGTACCCGGGCCGGGTGCAGGTGTTCAAACAGGTGCTGGCGCCGCGCGAGCCGAAGCTGGTGACCCACGAGGGCCACGAGTGGCTCTACGTCCTCGCCGGAGAGCTGCGGCTCGTCCTGGGAGAGCGGGAGTTCGTCCTGCGTCCCGGCGAGGCGGCCGACTTCGACACCGGCGAGCCCCACTGGTTCGGCCCGGCGGACAGCGGCACGGTGGAGATCCTCCACCTGTTCGGGCCGCGCGGCGACCAGGCCGTCGTGCGGACGGACCCCGCCGGGGCGATCGTCGCGGCGCGGGGTTGAGGCGCCGGGCCGCGGGCACCCGGGTTCCATGACCCGTCACGACATGTGGAATCACCGACAGGCCCCGGAGTTCGTCGAGGGCGTGGACCTGGCCGGCTGGCCGGTGGAGGCGACCGACGGCACCGTCGGCAAGGTCGACAAGCACTCGGCCGAAGTGGACTCCTCGTACCTGGTGGTCGACACCGGAGTCTGGATCTTCGGCAAGGAGGTCCTGATCCCGGCCGGGACCATCACCCGGATCGAGCTGGACGAGCAGCGGGTCTACGTGGGCCTCTCCCGGGTGCAGATCGAGAACGCGCCCGAGTTCGACCGGCACCTGCACCTCGGCGACCCGGCCTACCGCGACGGCCTGAGCACCCACTACGGCCCCGGTTACCCCGTCTGAGCACCACCCCGCCGAGCCGCCCCCGCACCGCGCGGGGGCGGTTTTGTATCGGTCGGGTATCGGGAAGCGCGTGGATTTCCATCGAAGCCGTGGGTCCGCCACGCGCCGGGGCGGCGCGGCCGGCGGCTGGCCTATCGTTGCGTCCGTCCCGTACTTCCCTCCGCACAGGAGTCGTCCGCCCGTGTCCTCGTCAGCCCCGGCTCCGGCCTCCCCCCAGTCCGTGCGGGTGCTGCTGGTCGAGGACGACGACCTGATGCGCCGGTCCTTCGGCGTCGCGCTGGAGCGGTACGGCTACCGGGTCACGGCGGTCGCCGACGGGCTGTCGGGCCTGGAGGCGTTCCTCGCCGCGGGCTTCGACCTGCTGATCCTGGACGTGATGCTGCCCGGTCTGGACGGGATCGGTCTGTGCCGCAGGGTCCGGGAGACCAGCCTCGTACCGGTCCTGATGATGTCCGCCCGCGGCGACGGGCTCGACGTCGTCGCCGGGCTGGAGGCGGGGGCGGACGACTACGTCGTCAAGCCCGTGGACACCTACGTGCTCGTGGCCCGCATCCGGTCCCTGCTGCGGCGGGCCACCTACGCGCCCGTCCCGGCTCCGGCCGAGGGCGGGACCGCGGGCGGCGGTGAGAACGCGGGCGAGGGCGACGTGCTGGTCTTCGGGGACCTGACCGTCGACACCGGAGGCCTGGAGGTGTCCGTCGGCGGGAGCCCGGTGGCGCTGACCCCGACCGAACTGAAGCTTCTGCTGGCGTTCGCCGCCCGCCCGGGCATCGTGCTGGAACGGCACACCCTGCTGCGGGACGTGTGGGAGTACGGCTGGGACGGCGACAGCCGGGTCGTGGACCTGTGCGTGCAGCGGCTGCGCGGCAAGCTGGGCAGGGACCGGATCGAGACGGTCCGCGGCTTCGGCTACAAGCTCAGGCGCTGAGGCCGGTGCCCGCCTTTCACCGGCCGGACCCGCTCGACCGGCCGGATCCGCTCCCCCGGCCGGACCCGCTCGACCCACCGGCCCCGCTCCCCCGGCCGGACCCGGTGCCCGCACCGCGCCGACGGCGTACGGCCCGCGTGCCCCTGCGCTGGAAGATCGCCGCGCTGGCCACGGCCACGGGCTGCCTGGTCGCGGCGGCCGTGGGCGTACTGGTGCACGTCTGGACCGCGGGGGACATCCGCGACCGGGCCGGGGCGCGGGCGTTCAACGGCCTGTACTCGGCCATGGACGTCTACCGGCGGACCGGCGCCCTCTCCGGCGGCGCCGCACTCGACCCGGCCGATCTGCCCGCCGCGCTGCGACGCCCGGTCGACGGCGACCGGCGCACGGCGTACGACGGGTCCGTCGACGGGAACGTGGGACCGAGCGTCTGGGCCGCCCAGCGGATCGGCGGCCCGGGCAGCCCGGTGCTGGCCGTCCAGGCCAACATGAGTGGCGAGCTCCACGAGCTGCGGCGGCTCGACGCGGTCATGGGTGCGGCCTCGCTGGTCGCGCTCGCGGCCGCCGCGCCGGTGGCCGTGTACGGAGCCGGGCTGCTCGGCCGCCGACTGCGGCGGGTCTCCGAGACCGCGGGCCGGATCTCCGCAGGCGACCTGGACGCCCGGACCGGGCCCCTCGCGGGCCGTGACGAGGTGGACGACATCGCCGCCACCGTCGACCTCATGGCGGACAGCCTCAGCCGGAGGCTGCGCACCGAGCGCCGGTTCACCGCCGACGTGGCCCACGAGCTGCGCACCCCCGTCGGCGGCCTGCTGGCCGCCGCGGACCTGCTGCCGCCCGGCGAGACGGAGGACCTGCTGCGCGCCCGGGTGCGGGACCTGCGCGCCCTCGTCGAGGACCTGCTGGAGATCTCCCGGCTGGACGCGGGCGCCGAGCAGCCGGTCCACGCACGCGTCCCCCTCGGCGCGGTCGTCGCCGAGGCCGTGGCACGCACCGGCCTCGACACCGGGATCACCGTCGGCGCCGTCGGAACCGACGGCGGCGGCGGCGGCGACGGGAGCGTGATCAGCGGCGAGGGCCGGGGCGCGCACCTCGTGGAAACCGATCCGCGGCGCCTCGAACGCATCGTCGCCAACCTCGTCGTCAACGCGCACCGGCACGGATCCGCCCCGGTGCGGGTCACCGTCGAGGGCCGTACGGTCGTCGTCCGCGACGGCGGTCCCGGCTTCCCCCCGGACCTGCTGCGCGACGGGCCGCGGCGCTTCCACACGGGCGCCGCGGAGCGCGGAGCGGGCCACGGCCTGGGCCTGACCATCGCCCTGGGCCAGGCCCGGGTCCTCGGTGCCGAGCTGCGCCTGGACAACGCCGCGGACGGCGGCGCCGTCGCCACCCTGCGCCTGCCCGCCTGACGCACCGGGCCGGCCCTCCCCGGCGCGCCGCTTCGGCCCTGGCAATCCGGGCCGCTACGGAACCGGTACACGGCGGAGCGTGCGCCGATACACGGTGGCGGGGGGCCCGATACCTCCCCCGGAGACCCTCTGGTGTGCCCCCTTCCGCACCCGATGAGGAGTCCCCGTGACCGCCGAACCCCATGCCCCGCTCGCACCGCGCCCGACCTCCGGGATCGCGGCCTCCACCAGCGGCCTCACCAAGGTCTACGGCAGCGGCGACACCCGTGTCACCGCCCTCGACGACGTCGGCATCGCCTTCCGGGAGGGCGAGTTCACCGCGATCATGGGTCCGTCCGGGTGCGGCAAGTCGACCCTGATGCACTGCGCCGCCGGGCTCGACTCGTTCAGCTCCGGCTCCGTACGGATCGGCACCACCGAGCTGGGCACGCTCGACGACCGGCAGCTGACCCGGCTGCGCCGGGACCGGATCGGCTTCATCTTCCAGGCGTTCAACCTGCTGCCGACCCTGACGGCGCTGGAGAACATCACGCTGCCGTCCGCCATCGCGGGCCGCCGCCCCGACCGGGAGTGGCTGGACCGCGTGGTGTCCATGGTCGGCCTCTCCGAGCGGCTCGGCCACCGTCCCGGGCAGCTGTCCGGAGGGCAGCAGCAGCGGGTCGCGGTCGCCCGGGCCCTGGTGTCCCGCCCGGCGATCGTCTTCGGCGACGAGCCCACCGGCAACCTCGACTCGCGCGCCGGCGCCGAGATCCTCGGGTTCCTGCGCGACTCGGTGCGGGCACTGGGCCAGACCGTGGTCGTCGTCACCCACGACCCCGTCGCCGCCGGCTACGCCGACCGCGTGGTCTTCCTCTCCGACGGCCGCCTGGTCGACGAGATGGCGCACCCCACGCCGGAGCGGGTCCTGGACCGCATGAAGGCCTTCGACAGCCGCCCGCGCACCAGCTGACCCGCCGGGGCCGGGCCCGCGGAGCCCCGGCCCGCTGGGCCGCCGCCGCGCCGGCCATCGCCCCGCCCCCGCCCGTACCGCCCCCGCCCGAACCGCTGCCGCCCGTACGCCGTACGGCTGCCGCGGCGGCTCCCGTACCGAACCAGCCGTCCGCTCGATCCTTCGAGCCCGCTTCCCAGGATGCGCCCCCGCCATGTTCCGTACCGCCCTGCGCTCCGTCCTCGCGCACAAGGCCCGTCTGGCCATGACCGTCCTCGCGGTCTGCCTCGGCGTCGCCTTCGTCTCCGGCACCCTCGTCTTCGCCGACTCCTCGGTCGCGGCCCACCGCGCCGCCGCCTCACAGGACTTCGCCGGCATCGCGTTCGCCGTGACCCCGAAGGACCCACCCCCGGGGACCGCCCCGGAACAGCGCACCCCCGTGCTGGACGACGCACTCGTACGGAAGCTGGCCGGCCTGCCCGGCGTCGCCGCCGTACGCCCGTCGGCCGACGGCTCGGCCGTCCTGAACGCGGCGGACGGCACTCCGCTGCGGGCCGACAAGGCGTGGGCGCACCCGGCCGCCGCCTACGTACCGGGCAAGGACGGTACGGACGCCCGCCACCCGCTGGTCGAGGGCCGCGCCCCGCGCGGCGAGGGGGAACTCGCCGTGGACGCCGGCACCGCTGCGGCCGGCCGCTTCCGCATCGGCGACACGGTCACGCTGGCCACCGACGGGCCCGTCATGACCAAGCGGCTCGTCGGCATCGTCACCACCAAGGACACCCGGGTGACCGCCGGAGGCACCCTCGCGCTGTTCGACACGGCGACCGCCCAACGGCTGTTCGCCTCCCCCGGCCACTACACGGGCATCAACCTGTACGCCGCCCCCGGCGCCGACCGGGCCGAACTGTCCCGCCTGGTCAGCGCGGCGCTCCCGGCCGGCCGCGCCGAGGCCGTCAGCGGCAGCGCCCTGGCCGACCAGCAGGCCTTCTACATCGCCACGCTGACCCGGGGCTACGAGAAGATGCCGATGGTCTTCGCCGCGGTCTCGCTGTTCATCGGCTCGTTCCTCGTCGTCAACACCTTCACGATGCTCGTGACGCGTCGCACCCGGGAGATCGCCCTGCTCCGGGCGATCGGCGCCTCGCGCCGCCAGGTCGTGCGCTCCGTGCTCCTGGAAGCCCTCCTGGTCGGCCTGGTCGCATCGGGGGCCGGCTTCCTGCTGGGCCTCGGCATCGCCTCCGTACTGCCCGACGTCCTGGGTTCCGCCGGGGACACGCTGCCCGACGGGCCCCTGGTGATCGGCCCGCTGCCCGTCATGGCGGCGCTCGGCGTGGGCGTGGGCGTCACCGTGCTCGCCGCGTGGCTGCCGTCCCGCAGGGCGGCGAGGGTCGCGCCGATCGAGGCGCTGCGCGCGGCGGAGCAGCCGGCCGGCGCCGCCCGGTCGCGGTGGCGCGGCGCGGTGGGGCTGGTGCTGCTCGTCGTCGGCGTCGGCGTACTGGTGTCACTGACGGGGGCGAAGGACGCCTCGGAGGAGAACCTGCAGCAGGCGATGGCCGGCTGCGCCGCGCTCGTCGGGGCGATGGTCCTGCTGTCACCGCTGCTGGCCGCCCCCGTGATCCGCCTGACCGGCCGTCTGACCCGGCGCTTCGGGATCACCGGCCGACTCGCGCGGGAGAACGCCCTGCGCGACCCGCGGCGCACCGCGGCCACGGCCGCCACCCTGATGATCAGCACGGCGATGGTGGCCGGGCTCGCGGTCATCGGGAACTCCAGCGCGCAGGCCCTCGACCGGCAGGCCGCGTACGGCCTCGGCGCCGACTACGTGATCGGTACCCGGAGCAGCATGACCGGCATCGAACCGGCCGCGGTCCAGCGGGTGGCGGGCACGGCCGGCGTGCGGGCCGCGGCCCCCGTCACGGACTCCGTCCTGAGCATCGGCGGTCACACCCAGGGGATCTCCGGGGTCGACCCCGCGACCCTGGACGGAGCCCTGCGGCTCGACTTCGTCAGCGGCTCGCCGGCGGACCTGGGGCCGGGCCGCATCGCCCTGTCCGCCACCGTCGCCCGGCGGAACGGGGTGAGCGCGGGCGGCTTCGTCGAGGCCGCGATGGGCCGCGAGCAGGAGCCCCGGCGGTACGCCGTCGTGGGCGTCTACCGGGACAACCCCACCGCGGGCGAGGCCCTGGGCGCCGGCGACGAGGTGCGGGAGCACAGCCACCTGCCGGGTTCCGTGCAGCGGATCCTCGTCCGTACGGACGACGGCGCCGTCTCCCGGGCCACCGCGGAGCGGCTGCGCGCCGCCGTGGGCGGCAACCCGCTGCTGAAGGTGCAGGACAGGGAGGAACTGGTCGACGAGGCGGCGGGCACCATGGGCGAGCTGCTGACCCTGATGTACGGGCTGCTGGCCGTCGGCATGGTGATCTCCTCGCTCGGCATCGTGAACACCCTGGCCATGTCGGTGTCCGAGCGGACCCGCGAGATCGGCATGCTGCGCGCCATCGGCATGGACCGCGCAGGGATCCGGCGCATGGTGCGGCTGGAGTCGCTGACCGTCGCCGGTTTCGGCACGCTCCTGGGCCTGGCGGGCGGGCTGTTCGCGGCCTGGGCGGTCGGCGCGCTCGCCAACGGCGCGATCGAGCAGTACACGCTGGCGCTGCCCTGGGGGACGCTGCTCCTGGTGTGCCTGGGGTCACTGGTGATCGGCGTGGCCGCGGCCGCCCTCCCGGCCCGCCGCGCGGCCGCCCTCAGCCCCCTGGAAGCCGTGGCCGCCGCCTGACGTGAGCTCCTCGGGGAACCGGCCGCACGTTCCGTGGTGCGGGCCGGGTTCAGGACGGTACGAAGCGGGGTTCGGCCGGGGGCGCCACCTCACCCTGTTCGACCAACTCCTCCAGTTCGTCCGGTTCGAGGAACTCCAGCACCTCCGGGTCCACGCCGGGATACCGGTGGGCGGCGCTCCACTCCCGCACGAACGCCAGGACGAAGGCGCTGAAGGAGCCGTCGAACGTCGTGCAGCCGACCTCGTGCACCATGGTGACGATCTTCCAGCGAGCGGGGTCCGGGTCGCAGGGCAGGAAGAAGTGCTCGTCGCCGCTGGGGTCGTACCCCCAGGAGATCAGCCCGCCCGGTTCGGGGTGGAAGGGGTGGGGGTGGTCCCGCAGGTCGCCACCGGCCCTCTCCCGACGCGCCGCGAACAACGCGTGCGTGCGGCGCATGCGCGGCAGCAGGGCGGAGGGGGCGTCCGGGTGGAAGGCGACGAGCTCGTCACAGACCGCACCGGGGCCGTAGGCGTCCACGAAGGCCTTGTAGTCCCCCGGAAGGGCGGTGCCGAGGTGGCTCTCGGTCTCGGTCCAGTCCGCCGGCGCGCACACCGGGTCCGGTGCGCCCAGAAGAGCCGTCAGCTCGTCGAGGGGGGACATGCGCGGCTCGCTCCGTCGGTTCCTTCCGGTGGGACCGCCCCGGGCCCTGTGGAGGAGCCGTCGCGGCGCACCGGGTGATCAGGGTGCGGCGCGAGTGTACGTGGGCCGGTGGGGCGGGGGCCTGCCGGGCGCCCGTGCCCGCACCCCGGTGGGGTGCGGGCGGGGTGGTCAGAAGATGCGTTGGCCTGGGGTGAGGGTGCCGTCGGGGTCGTAGCGGTGGCGGGCGGTCTTGAACTCGTCCCAGAAGGGGCCGAAGTGGCGCACCCAGTCGTCGGTCGTCAGCGGCGCCGACCCGATGGGGTACCAGCGGCCGCCCGCGTCCACGGTGGTGTCGTACTGCTTGCGGTTCGCGGCGACCATCTCCTCGGCGGGATCCGCCCCGGGCGAGGCGGTCTTGAGGAGGGAGAAGAGGTAGGCGAGCTCTTCGTCCGGCATGGCCGGGAGGGGCGTGCGGCACAGGGCGGTCGGGACGGGGTACAGGAGCACGACCGCGCTCGCGCCGAGCGAGCCCGGACCCAGGCCCGCGAGCGTCTGCGTGACGACGGCGTTCACGGCGGATGCCGGGAGCAGGCTGTCGAACCAGGGGTGGGGGCGCTTCCACTCGCCGACGGACTTCAGCATCTCCACCAGGGGGGCGATCCGGTCGAGGAAGTCGAAGTAGTCCATGTCCTGCACCTGGAGACCGGTGTGGGCCAGGTCGTCGGTGAGCCGGGCGTCGTCGGCGGGTGTGGCGTCGTAAGCGGCGGCCTCGGTCATGTAGGTCCAGCCGTCCGGGGTGGGCACGGCCTGGCCGACGAGGTAGTCGAAGCGGCCGTCCTGGAGGAGTGCGGCCTGCTGTGCGGTGAGGGCGTCGACGCTCGGGCTGGCCAGTGTGTAGAGGCGTACGGCCCGGGGTGCGGGGACCAGCGGGATGGTCGCGCGGGTGATGAGGGCGCACTGGCCGAGGCCGCCGAGGGTGGCCCGGAACAGGTCGGGGCGCACGGTGGGCGAGCACGTCGTCAGTTCGCCCTCCCCGGTGACGACCTGGAGTTCGAGCACGTTGTCGGCCTGCGTGCCGTAGCGGCCGATCTGCCCGCCGAGGCCGCCGGCGGACAGCGTGCCGCCGACGGACAGTTCGAGGTAGTCGGTGAAGGCGGGCGGGGTGAGGCCCGCGGCCAGCGCGGTGCGGACCAGGGTGCTCCACCGGGCTCCGCCCTGGACCACGGCGGTGTCGCCGTGGATCTCGACGGAGTTCAGGGTGCCGAGGTCGATGACGAGCCCGGAGGGCACCTGGGCCTGTCCGTTGGTGGAGTGCCCCTGACCGCGCGCGGCCGCCTTCAGGCCGCGCGCGCGGCAGTGGCGGACCATCGCGGCGACGTCCTCCGCCGAGCCGGGCCGCAGGACCGCGGCGGGCGCCTGGCGGACGAGGCCGCCGAAGTCGGTGGACGCCGCGTCGAGGGCGGCCTCGTCGAAGCGCAGTTCGCCGTCGAGGGCGGGGACGGCGTCGAAGGCGCCGCCGCTGCGGGGTCCCTCGGCCGGGTCCGGGTGCGGAGCGGGCAACTGGGAAGAGGTCATGCGTACTCCAGTTCGGCTCGGGTGCGGGGACCGCCTCCGGCCCGGGACGGGGCCGGAGGCGGTGGCGTGCCGGTCCCCGTCACACCTACAACCACCGTGGGTACGCGCACAGTTCCCGCACGGTCCGGACAGATCTCCGACACGTTCTCCACAGGGAGAGCACAACCGGGCCCGGTGGCGGGCCGGCGGCCCGCCCGCCTGCGCCGTCACTGCTGCTCGGGAGGCTTTCCCTGCGCCGCCGAGACCTCGATGATCTCGGACCGGCCGGTGGCGGTGAGCCGCAGGATCGGTACCGCCTTGTTCCGCGGGTTGCCGTTGTTCTGGAAGGAGATGAAGCCGCTCGCGCCCGCCACCTGCTGGTTGCCGTCCATCTGGTGGAACATCCGGGCCACCGCGTCGCCCGCGACGTCGCCCTGCCAGCGCGCGGCCATCTGGACGCCGTGCGCGGCGGTCAGCACGGCGTCGTGGCCCATCAGCGCGCCGCCGTCGTGGCGCGGGTCGTGGGGGAACCACTGGTCGAGCAGTCCGCCCTCCTGGAAGTTCTTCGCCGAGGGGGCGGAGACCGACTGCGGGGACGTGCGGTACATGTCGGGGTGGGAGAGCCCGGTGTAGAGGACCTCGACCCCGGTGTCGGCGGCGTGGGCGAGCTGCTCGGCGGTCAGGTTGGTGGTGTCGTCGCCGGCGAAGACCGTGAACTTCTGCTCGGTGCAGCTGCGGTTGGACAGGTAGTCGAGGAAGTGGGTGAGGTGCCGGCCGCGGCCGGCGAAGTAGACGACCTGAGGGCGCTGGAGGCACAACTGGCCGGACATGTAGCGGAGTTCGTTCTGCCAGGCGCTGCCCACGGAGGAGTCGTACGTCATCCGCTCGGCCACCAGTTTGTGTGCGCCCCCGTCGTCGAAGGCCTCGGTGAAGGCCGTGCCGAGGGTGGAGGCGTACAGGTTGCCCCGGGCCACGTCCTGTATGACGACGGCGCTGGCGGTGCCGCGCCGCTTGAGGAAGCCGGCGGCGGCGTACGCCTCGTCGACGTTGGTGGGGGCGACCCGGACGAATCCGTTGATGTTCTGGATGTTGGTGGCGGTCATGGTGGCCCCGACCATGGCGATGCCGTGTTCCGAGAGCCGCTTGATGGCGGCGAGGTTCTCGTCCGTACTGGGTCCCAGTCCGGCGACCGCGACCAGCCGGTCCGGGGAGTCCTTGCGGGCGATCAGCTCGTCGACGGTGTGCTTCCAGTGCACCGACGTGCTGCCCGGGTTCGCGATCAGCAGGCGGATCTTGGGCGTGGCCGACAGGTCGCCGCGGTTGTGGCGGTACTGGGCGAGGTACGCGCCCTGCAGTTCGTGCCGGACGCCCTCGGCGGAGTTGCTGTCCTCGGCGGTGGTGGTGAAGGAGGTCAGGTACGCGACGCTGACGTAGGGCTCCTTGTCCGCGCCGGCGAGGACCCGGGCGTTCTCCTCCCGGATCTTCTTCCCGACCGGGTCGAGGTGGGGGGCGAAGGAGAAGGAGCCGTCCGTCACCCCGACGCATTCGTCCCGTTCGCCCCGCTCGACGACTCCCTCGGCGCAGGTCGACCGGCGTTCCCCGATCCAGTCGGCGCCCAGCCACAGGGCCGTGGAGAGGACGGCGAGGGCGGCCAGGGCGAGGATCGCGCGGCGGACGACGTGCAGCGGCCATTCGAGTCTGGCCACGGCCTCAGCCCTCTCCGCCGGCGGTCTGGGGGTCGCGCCAGTGGCGGTGTCGCTCCGCCTCGTTGAAGAGGGCCACGATGTCGTTCCTCCGCAGTTGGGACAGCTGGGTGAAGCCGTCGGCGAGCATGTCGCCCAGTCGCATGGCGGGGTCGGCGAGCGGGTCGCTCCACACCCAGCGGGTGGTGACCAGCGTGTGGATGACGGATTCCACGTCCATGACGCGCCCCCCGGCGCGCCCCCCGGACCGCGGACCGAGTCCGGCGAGCAGGTCCAGCGGACCGCCGTCGGCGGGAAGGCGGTTGGGAGCCGCGGTGACGGCGCTGAACTCCGCGATCCACTGCAGGGCCGGGACGGTGGCGAAGCGCCGCGTCAGGTGGGCGGCGACCGCGTCGGTCCGCCCGAGGGCGAGCTCGTGGTACATCTCCTGGACGGGCCGCCCCTCGTCCCGGTAGTGCTCGGCGAGGAGTTCGTGCGCGGTGTCCCACGCGTCGGGGCGCCGGGCCAGCCTCCAGAGCAGCAGCCGGCGCAGCCACGGGTGGAGCACGGGGACGACGGCGGTCGGCCCGGACAGCAGCCAACGGGACCGGACCTCACCGAACAGGGCGTCGCCGGGGCTGAGGAGCCGCGTGCCGACGGAGAAGTCACGGGCGGCGGCGCATTCGGCGAGGGCGGCGCGACCGGTCTCGTCGAAGTCGCGCAGGAGGTGGCCGAGGGCGGTGTCGGCGAGGGTGGCGGTGCTCTCGCCGATGCTGAGCGGCCGGTCGGGGAGGGCCCGCAGCCAGCGGTCCTGCCGGGGCCCCGAGTCCGGGGGCGGGCCGGCCTGGCGCAGTGTCTCCAGGACCTGGTGGACGGCGCGGGGCAGGCCGCCGGTGAGGCGGTGCACGAAGGGGGTGAGGCGGGTCAGGGGCGCGAGGTCGCTGTGTCCGCCGAGCCGGAGCTCGATGCGGATGCGGACCTCGTCGAGGTTGAGGTCGCGCAGGCGTAACGGGTACCACCAGGTGTCCTCGCTGTCCCGGGTGGGCCGGTGGGTGTTCCAGTCGGTCAGGGAGGCCCGGTCGGGGCCGCGCAGCTGCCAGGGCCAGGAGTCTCCGCTGGCGGGGCCCCAGCGGGGCAGCCAGCGGTTGGAGCTGGCGACGACGGTCAGGGGGTCGCTGGCGTGCCCGGCCACGACCGTCTCGTCGTGCCGGGCGCGCACGAGCAGGTCGAGGAAGCGGCGGCCGTACTCGGTGTGGGAGTTGTCCAGGAGCAGGAGGTAGGAGCGGGGCATGAAGTTGCGGGCGGTGTTGCGTCTGAGGTCCTCCAGGAACGCCGAGAAGAGCACCAGGTCGAGGCGCTCCTGTTCGTTCTCGTCCCCCTCGTGGCGCCACAGGTTGAGCTCGACGAGGGCCTCCATGGGATCCCCGCTGCGGATCGCGGGGTGCGCCCCGTACCAGTGGGCGCCCGTGGTGAGCCGGCTGCCCGGCCTGCCGCGGAGCAGGCCCGGCATGCTGCGGCGGCCCCGCCGCAGGGCGTCCTGGAAGAGGGCGAGGGCGGCGGTGGAGGCGCCCTCGGGCATGCCGACGGCGCCCATGCCCACTTCGAAGAAGGCGGCGAGGTAGTCGCCGTGGCGGGCTTCGTTGTCCTGCTGGAACTGGTCGAGCTGGCGCTGGACCGCCCGCCGGCCCTCGGCGAGGTTGCGCATCCGCAGTTCCTGGTCGGAGGCGAGGAGGCCGAGGCTGAGCAGCGGGAAGCGGGAGCGTCCGTAGCGGGGCAGTTTGCGTTCGAGCTGGCGGGCGAGGAGGCCGAGGGCGTAGCGGGGCAGGAGCGACTGGGAGCCGCCGAAGTTGACGAAGGCGAAGGGGTACTCGGGCCCGAAGTGCTCCATCAGGGCGCTGTGCGCCTCGCTGGCGCCGCTGCCGGGGGGTCCGAGCAGCATGGTGAGGGGCCGTTCGGCCGCCGGGCTCTCCTTGAGGCACGCCCCGACGAGGGTGAGGATGCCGCTGCGGCCCCGCAAGCCCATGCCGATACCCGGCTCCGTCACGTGTCCGCCCCCCAGGCTCGCGCATTCGAGGAGACGAGCGTGTCATCTGTTCGCGATCTCTGCCATAGGCCGGGTCTCCCGGATTCGGGGCGGGCCCCGGCCTGTGACAATGGCAGGGTGTCGTACCCGCTTCCGCCCGAACCCGTGAGCGCGGAGCCGCCCGCCTCGCCCGCGCGGCCCCTGCTGACGCAGTCCTGGCTGGACCTTGCGTTCCTGCACTGGGCGGTCGACCCGGCCGAGGTCGCTCCCCTTTTGCCGGCCGGGACGGTCCCCGACACCCTCGACGGGGTCTCCTACGTCGGCCTGATCGCCTTCCGCATGCACCGCGTGGGCTGGCTGGGGCTGCCCGGAGTGCCGTACTTCGGTTCCTTCCCCGAGACGAACGTACGGCTGTACTCGGTCGACGCGCAGGGGCGGCGCGGCGTCGTCTTCCGCTCCCTGGACGCCTCCCGGCTGCTGCCGGTGGTGATCGCCCGTGCCGCCTTCCGGCTGCCGTACCAGTGGGCGCGGATGTCCGTCGAGCGCGACGGCGACGTGCTCACGTACACCGGTACGCGCAGGTGGCCGGGCCCGAGGGGGGCCCGCTCGCGCATCTCCGTCCGCGTGGGCCCGCCGATCGGGGAGCCCACCGCGGCGGAGCACTTCGTCACGGCCCGCTGGGCCCTGCACAACGATTTCCACACCGGCCCGCTGTACCTGCCGAACACCCATCCGCGCTGGCCGCTGCGGCGCGCGGAGCTGCTGGAGTGCACCGAGGACCTGGTCGCCGCCGCGGGGCTGTCCGCCCCGGCCGGCGCCCCGGACAGCGTGCTGTACTCCGAGGGGGTCCCGGTCCGCTTCGGCCGTCCCCGGCGCCTGACCCCGCGCTGACGGGACCCGCTCAGACCTCGTCCCGTACCAGCGCCAGCAGCCGGTCCAGGACGCGGGACCCGCCCGCGCGGAGGCCGTCGTGCTCGAACTCGTCCGTCACCCAGGTCCGCAGCCCCCGGATCGCGCGGGCCGTCTCCAGGGAGTGCGCGGTGTCGACGTACAGGTCGTCGTGGTAGACGGCGGCGGCCACGGGCACCTCGTTGGCGGCGAGCCGCTCCGGGTCGTACAGCGGCGTCCAGCCCGTACGGGCGGCCAGCAGTTCGGCAGTCTCGCGCAGCGGGACCAAGGCGGGGTCGGTGGTGAAGTGCCAGGGGTGGATGTCCTCCGCGGTGAACAGCAGGGGGTCCGGTCCCGCGAGGGTCTTGCCGGCGTCGAAGCGCGGGTGGCGGGCGCGCACCCGGTCGGCGGCCCAGGCGGTGGGGACGGCCGGGTCCTGGGCGTAGATCGACTCGTGGATCAGCGCGTACAGGGGGTGCCCGGCGAAGGAGAGGAGGCCGTGGACGCCCTCCAGGAACGCGTCGGAGAGCTGCGGCCCGCCGGGGGCGGGGACGAAGGCGTCCTCCAGAAGGTAGTGCAGCTGGTGGCTGCCGTCGCCGGAGCCGAGGAGGATGCCGAGCGACTGGAAGGCCTCGGGGGTCAGCCGGTGGCCGCCCGGGAGCGCGGCCGGGACGGCGTCCAGGTGGGCGGCGATCCGGCGGGCGCGCTCCACGTCCATGGGGTAACGGGCGTAGTGGGCGGCGGTCTTGCGCTCCATGCGGGGGAACGCGGCCTCGTACACCTGCTCGGCGGTGGCGGTCAGCGAGGGCAGTCCGCCGGTGATCAGGACCGCGCTCAGTCCCTCGGGCGCGCTGCCGAGGTAGTGGGTGGCGCAGAAGCCGCCGAAGCTCTGCCCCAGGACGGTCCAGGGCGCGCCGCCGGTGAGGCCGGACCGGATGGCCTCGGCGTCGCGCACGATGGAGTCGGACCGGAAGTGGGCCAGGTACTCGGCCTGTTGGGCCGGCCCGCCGCGCAGCGGCAGGGTCTGCCGGTTGACCGGGGTGGAGCGGCCGGTCCCGCGCTGGTCGAGGAGCAGGACGCGGAACTCGGTCAGGGCCCGGTCCAGCCACGCCTGCCGTCCGATGAACCGGCGCGCGCCGAAGCCGGGGCCGCCCTCCAGGTACAGCAGCCACGGCAATGCCTGCGGGTCCTTGCCGGCGGCGACGACCTCGCGGGCGTAGAGCTCGATCTGCTCGCCGTCCGGGTCCGCGTGGTCCAGGGGGACGGTGAACCGGTGGTCGGTGAGGACCGTTCCGGGCTGGCGGTAGCTGTGCTCTGCGGTCACGGACGGCCCCTGGGGTACGCGGTGCGAAGTCCCGTGCCCCCGCCGGATCGCGGCGGGGGCACGGGTGTGGCGGTCCGGCCGAGTCTAGTACGGGTCCGGTACGGGGCCCGGTGGGCAGCCGGGGCTTACGGGAACTCGACCACCGAGCGGAGCACCTCGCCCCGTTCCATCCGGGCGAACGCGTCCTCCACGCCGTCGAGCGGGATCGTCTCCGACACGAAGGCGTCCAGGTCCAGCCGGCCCTGCAGGTAGAGGTCGACGAGCACCGGGAAGTCGCGCTCGGGCAGACAGTCCCCGTACCAGGAGGACTTCAGGGCGCCGCCGCGGCCGAAGACGTCCAGGAGGGGCAGTTCGAGCTTCATCTCCGGGGTCGGGACGCCGACCAGGACCACGGTCCCGGCCAGGTCGCGGGCGTAGAACGCCTGCCGGTAGGTCTCCGGGCGGCCGACCGCGTCGATGACCACGTCGGCGCCGTTCCCGTCGGTCAGGGCCTGGATCGCCTTGACCACGTCCTCGGTACCGCCGTTGACGGTGTGCGTGGCGCCCAGACCGCGGGCCCACTCCAGCTTCCGGTCGTCCAGGTCCACCGCGATGATCGTGGAGGCGCCGGCGAGGCGGGCGCCCGCCACGGCGGCGTTGCCCACTCCCCCGCAGCCGATGACGGCGACGGAGTCGCCCCGCCCGACTCCGCCGGTGTTCAGCGCGGCGCCGAGGCCGGCCATCACGCCGCAGCCCAGGAGTCCGGCGGCCGCGGGCGAGGCGGCCGGGTCCACCTTGGTGCACTGGCCGGCCGCGACCAGGGTCTTCTCCGCGAAGGAGCCGATGCCGAGCGCCGGGGACAGCGGGGTGCCGTCCTCCAGGGTCATCGGCTGGGTCGCGTTGTGCGTGGCGAAGCAGTACCAGGGCCGTCCGCGCCGGCACGCGCGACAGGTCCCGCACACCGCGCGCCAGTTGAGGACGACGAAGTCCCCGGGCGCCACCGAGGTGACGTCCGGGCCCACCGACTCGACCACGCCCGCGGCCTCGTGGCCGAGCAGGAAGGGGAACTCGTCGTTGATTCCGCCCTCCCGGTAGTGCAGGTCGGTGTGGCAGACCCCGCAGGCCTGGACCCGGACCAGCGCCTCGCCGGGTCCCGGGTCGGGGACGAGGATCGTCGTCGTCTCCACCGGTGCGCCCTTGCTCCGGGCGATGACCCCTCGTACGCGGTGCGTCACGTGCTACCCCACTCTCATTTGGCTGCCGTCCGAACGTACACGGACGCCCCACCCGGCGGGAGCCGTCTCACCGCGCGGCGCGCGAACCGGCCAGGTCCGGCGGTACGGACTCCCGCAGCGCGGCGGTGAAGGCGGCCACCGCCGGGTGGGCCGCGGCTCCGCTGCGGAAGGCGACGCGGGTACGGCGTTCCACGGGCAGCCGGGTCAGGCGGACGGCGGGGTCGGGGGGTGCGGGGACTCCGAGCCGGGGTACGACGGCCACGCCCTGTCCGGCCGCGACCAGGGCGAGCACGGTGGCGAACTCGTCGACCCGGTGGCGGACGCGCGGGGCGAAACCGGCCGCCTGGCAGGCCCGTACGGTCATGGCGTGGCAGAGGGTCCCGGGGGTGGCCGTGATCCAGGGATCGTGCGCGTGCGCGGCCAGGACGTCGGCCGGGGCGTGGTCCTGCGCCGGGTCCCGGGCGTGGTCCTGCACGGGGTCCTGCTGCGCGCCGGGGTCCTGCTGCGCGCCGGGGTCCTGTTGCGCGCCGGGGTCCCATGCCGCGGGCGCCGCCAGGTACATCGCCTCCCGGTACAGCGGCTCGGTGTCGATCCCGGGCTCGCGCGGCGCCGGCACCAGGTCGTAGGCGTGGACCAGGGCCACGTCCAGATCACCGGCCCGCAGCGCGTGCGCGACCGCCGCCGGGTCGGTCTCCGACACCCTCGGCTCCAGCCCGGGATGGCGCCGCGCGAGGGCCGTCAGGGCGGCCGGCACGATGGCCCGGGCCGCCGTGGGGAAGGCCCCGATGCGCAGCGCTCCGGCGAGGCCGCCGCGGGCTTCGGCGAGCTCGGAGCCCGCCCGTTCCAGCCGTTCGAGGACGGCGTCCGCGTGGCGGACCAGGGTCTCGCCGGCGGGGGTGAGGCGGACCCGCCGGCCGGTGCGCTCCAGCAGCGGCAGTCCGGCTTCGCGCTCCAGGACGGCGAGTTGCTGGGAGACCGCCGAAGGGCTGAACGCGAGGGCCTCCGCCACGGCGGCGATGGTTCCGCGGCGGTCGAGTTCGCGCAGCAGGCGCAGGCGTCGTACGTCGAGCATCGGCTCAGCTTACGGTTCCGGTAAGAAATGCGAACTGGATTCGACGCTCCGCGGACCCCAGGCTCGTGGGCATGGACCAGAACACCGCCCGGCGCTGCGCCGGGGACCTCTCCCTGCACGGGATCCACGTACCGCTCGTCACCCCCTTCGCCCGGTCCGGGGAGGTCGCCGCCGCAGCTCTGGAGGCGCTCGCCCACGGCCTGCTCGACGAGGGCGCGACCGGTCTCGTCGCCCTGGGGACCACCGCCGAGGCGGCCCTGCTCGACACGGCGGAGCGCGACCTCGTCACCGACGTGTGCGCCCGGGTCTGCCGGGAGCGGGGCGCGCCGCTGACCGTCGGGGCGGGGGCGAGCGGGACCCGGGCGGCCGGGGAGTCGCTGGCCCGGCTGGCCCGGTGGCCGTGGGTCCGGGCCGCGCTGGTGACCGTGCCCCCGTTCGTACGGCCTTCGGCGGCCGGGGCGGTGGCGCACTTCGCGCGACTGGTCGAGGTGAGCCCCGTACCGCTGATCGTCTATCACGTCCCGTACCGCACGGGGCTGCCGCTGGACGCCGCCGCGCTGCGGGCGATCGGTTCGCTGCCGGGGGTGGCCGGGGTGAAGTACGCGGTCGGTGGCCTCGACGAGGACGCGGTGGCGCTGCTCGGCGACCTGCCGGAGGGGTTCGAGGTGCTGGCGGGCGACGACGCGTACCTCGCGCCGATGCTGGCGCTGGGGGCGGTGGGCGGCGTACTGGCGTCGGCGCACCTGGCGACGGCCCGGTTCGCGGAGCTGGCCGAGGCCTGGCGTGCGGGGGACGTGGGGCGGGCGCGCCCGCTGGGTCACGCGCTGGCCCGGTTGTCGGCGGCGGCGTTCGCCGAGCCGAATCCCGCGGTGGTCAAGGGCGTGCTGCACGCGCAGGGCCGCATTCCGACCGCCGGCGTACGGCTCCCCCTGCTGCCGGCCTCCGCGGGGGCCGTGGCGGCGGCCGAGGAGCGGCTGGCGGAGCTCTGACGCGGGCGAGGTCCGCCCGCGGAACGCCGGAAAGAGTCCCCGATGGGCGATTCGCAACCAACGGGCGAGTCGCCCCCATGAGACACGGGGAGAAACGACTTGACCGAATTGGGAAACCGGCCTTCAAACCGTGACGTCAGTCACTCGGAAGCATTCAACATCATTTCCGCACGATCGGCCGATTCCCTTTCCCCGGAAAGGGAATCGGCAATTGCGGGAAGGACCTTCCAAGGTCATTTTGCGGGGGGAATGCGGGAAGTCGATCTCCGGGCGGAATTCGTGTCTTGTTCCCGCCCGGCGCACTCGCCTACGGTCACCTCGTTCCCAGCGGCCGACAGCCGAATCCGGCCGCCGCCGGGGATCTCCCGTCCCCCCACGTGAGGAATTCCGCCATGCCCGCACAGGGTAAGCACCGCCGGCCGAAGCAGAACCCGATCACCCGCAAGCTGGCCCTCGCCGGCACCGGCGGGCTGGCCCTCGCCCTCCCCCTGGTCGGCGCGACCGGTGCCGGAGCGGCCGAGTCGGCCGCCGCGCCGACGACGTACGCGGTGGTCGCCGGCGACACCCTGTCGCAGATAGCGGCGAAGCACTCCCTCACCGGCGGCTGGGAACAGCTCTACGCCGCGAACCGGAGCACCATCGGCGACAACCCGGCGACCATCCGCCCCGGCCTGAAACTGACGCTCGGCACGGCCGCGAAGAAGGCCGCCACCACCGTGGCGGCCACGGCCTACCCGAACAACCTGGACGGCTGGATCCGCGAGTCGCTCGACGTCATGGCCGAGCACGGAATTCCCGGAACCTACAACGGAATTCACCGCAACATCATGCGGGAATCCTCCGGCAATCCGCTGGCCATCAACAACTGGGACTCCAACGCCGCGGCGGGCATCCCCTCCAAGGGCCTGCTCCAGGTCATCGACCCGACCTTCAAGGCCTACCACGTGCCGGGCACGTCCCTGGACTCGTACGACCCGGTCGCCAACATCACCGCCGCCTGCAACTACGCGGCCAAGCGCTACGGCTCGATCGACAACGTGAACGGCCCCTACTAGAAGGCGTTCGCCGGCCCGCGGTGCTGCGCGGGCCGGCGGTGCTGCGCGGGCCGGCTCGGCGGTCAGGAGCGCTGGACCTTCCTGACCTTGCCGTCGATCCCGGCGAGGACGTATCCGCCCTGGCCGTACTCGTCGCTCAGGTACGGCCTCATGCACGGGAGGCCGTCCATCATCCAGGCGTCGACGATGACGTACCGGGACGTCGGAGCGGACACCCCGAGCTCCTTCTGGGACTGCTCCAGCAGGCCGGGGAGGGCGTCCCAGGAGACCGTCGACATGTCGATCAGGGGCTTGCCCGCGGCGACGGTTCCCTTGGGGCCGGTGCGCTTGGCGGCCCCGTCGCGGTACTGCCAGGCGTCGACCGTCTTGGCGCCCGGAGCGGTGGGGATCGAGGCGAGGACGTACCCGTCGTAGACCAGCAGGTCCACGAACACCGTGGTCCCGGCCTGCTGTTTGAACGCCTCCAGCGCCGTCCGGACCCCCGCCGGGGTGAGCAGCCCGCCCTTGGGCGGGACCGCGGAACCGCCCTGACGGCCTCCGCCGGTGGCGCTCTGGGGGAGGCTCGCCTGCGGGACGGGCGTCTTCGCGGCCGGGGTGCCCGGGCTGCCCGAGGCGGTGGTGGCACCCTTGGCGTCGCCGTCGGACCGCTCGCCGCCGGCGGGCAGCCACTGGACGAGGCCGACCACCCCGCCCGTCAGGGCCACGGTCAGGACCGCGGCGATCAGAGCCGTCCGGCGGCGCGGGCTGCGGGCGGCCGCGAGCGGCGCGGTGGCGTCGTACGGGGAGCCGCCACCGGGGTGGAACGCCGGCGGGGTGTGGGCCTGGTGGGCCTGATGGGCCTGGGGCCCGTACGGACCGTAGGGCCCGGGGGGCACGGCGGGCGCGGCGGGCGCCGACGACCCGGTGGCGGGCCCTGCGGGCGACCCGGCCGGCGGGGGCGGACCGAATCCGGCGGCCGGGCCCGCGAGAGCAGTGCTCGCATCGCGGAGCAGCTGTTCCAGGAGGGCCGCGTCGGGGCGCTCGGCCGGGTCCCGTACGAGCAGCCGTTCCAGTACCGGCCGCAGCGGGCCGGACCGCACGGGCGCGGGCAGCGGCTCGTCGAGCACGGCGACGACGGTGGCCAGGCTGGAGGCCCGGCGCAGCGGGTGGACGCCCTCCGCGGCCACGTACAGCATCATGCCGAGCGACCACAGGTCGGAGGCAGCGAGGCCCTCGGCCCCGCGCACCCGCTCGGGCGCGATGTACTCGGGGGAGCCGATGAGCACCCCGGTCGAGGTCAGGCCCGTCGAATCGTGCAGGGCGGCGATGCCGAAGTCGGTGAGCACCGCGGAGCCGTCGGGACGCAGCAGCACATTGGCCGGTTTCACATCGCGGTGGAGGACGCCCTCGGCGTGCGCGGCGCGCAGCGCGGACAGGACGTCGAGGCCGAGCCGGATCACCTCCGGGACCGGCAGGGGCCCGGACTCCAGCCGGTCGTACAGCGAACCGCCCCGGACCATCTCCATGACGATCCACGGGTGGCCCTCCGCGCCCGGCGCGGGCTCCACGATGTGGTGGATCGTCACCACGTTCGGATGGGCGAGGCGGGCCAGGGCGCGGGCCTCGCGGACGGCGCGTTCGCGCAGCTGGTCGGCGAGACCGGGCTGGGCGGCGGCGGTGGCCGGGTCCGGCGGGCGCACCTCCTTCAACGCGACGTCGCGGTGCAGGGCGATGTCGCGGGCGCGCCACACCGTGCCCATGCCGCCGGCGCCCAGGGGCTTGATCAGTTCAAACCGGCCGTCGATCAGCTGTCTGCCGGCCTCACTCGTCTCCATGGCCGGTCATCGTAGGCGCCCGGTCCGTCAGCAGCGGAGGCGGTCCGCGGTGAGGGTGCCCTGCACCGCGGTCAGCGTGCGGTCGTGACATCCGCCGGGCACCTGAGCCCCGTACGCCCGGGTGCGGGCGGTGGTGGTGGCGACGGCGTGCCGCTGGTCGCGCGGGACGTTGGCCGTGTAGGTGGCGTCGCCCGTGTAGCGGTCGTCGAGCCGGGAGGCCTCGACGGTCCGGCCGCCGCGCCGGGTCGTGGTGTCCGCCCGGTCTCCGAGGGACAGGACGGTGCGCAGCCGGTCGCCGGTTCCGAGGGTGGTCTCGCCGTCCATCGTGTAGGTCCGCAGGGTGCGGGTCGTGACCGCGCCCCGGGTCACGTTCTCCTCGTCGGTCCACTCGGCGGTCAGGGCGTCGAGGTTCTCGCCGTCGGTCCAGCGGTGGACGGAGGTGTTGCGGACCGCGCGGGTGACGGTGGTGGTGACGCGTCCGTGCGAGGTGTCCAGGTACCCGGCGACGGTGAGCCGGTTGCCGCCCTCGGTGTCGAGGCGGTGGGCGGAGCCGGGTGCGGCGGGTGTCCAGCGGGAGTGTCCGGCCTGCCCGCCCTGTTCGTGCCGGGTCAGGGCGCCGGTGACGACCGCCCGTGCCTCGTCCTGCCACAGCAGCAGGTTGGTCGGGGTGCTCCAGCCGCTCTGGCCGGCCGGGACGCCCGCGACGGTCACCTCGATCCGGTGCGGGCGGCCGTCGTTGAGGAGGGCGGCGAAGGGGGTGAGGTCGTAGAGGACGGGCTGGACGTCGAAGGCGCGGGGGCCGGGGGTGACGTACCAGAGGAACGGGTTGGACCAGCCGCCGGTCCAGACGGTCGGGAAGGGCGCGGCGAGGCCGGCGAGCCGGCCGTCGACGTGGACGCGGACCTCGCGGTAGGGGCCGTCGGCCGCCTTGCAGGAGTACGGGGCCGCGTCCGGGACGGTCAGGTACCAGTACTCCTCGCAGCCTCCGCCGGAGCCGGTGGCGTACACCTCGGCGAGGAGCCGTTCGGTGTTGCGCGGGGTGGTGACGGCCGGGGAGGTGAGCGGCAGGACGCGATCCGGGGTCGCGGCCGGTCCGGTGGGGCCCTCGGCCGCGTAGAAGGTCAGGGTGACCGTGACGTCGATGACTCCGGTGTAGGTGGCGTCGACGACGTTCCCGATGAGCATCTCGACGGGCTGCGGCCGGGCGAGGGTGTCGCGGTAACGGGTGACGTCCTTCTCCACGGACCAGGTGATGCCGTCGGGCGAGGGCTGGGGCGTCGAGGTGCGCAGGATCTCCACGCCGCCGAGGGAGAGGTGGCCGAGGCGGTCGTACTGGCGGCCCTTGACCTTCCCGTCGAGGCGGAGCACGACCGCGGCCCAGTGGTCGGCGCCGCAGCCCGCGGGGGGTGCGTAGGAGCCCCGGTACGGGGTGAAGTCGCGGAACTGCGCCTCCGCGAGGGTCACCCGGCAGGACCGTGTCGCGGGACGGGCGACGGGCGGGCCGGGCGTGAGGGGGTCGTGCCAGTCGGTGCCGAACTCGGCGGGCGGGGTCGCGCCGCCGGGGGCGGGGCCCGGGCGGACGTCGGCGGCGCCCGGGGCCGCCGCACGGTACGGGTCCGGGTCCGGGCCCGCGGCCGCCGTCGCGGGTCCCGAGGCGCCGGCCAGGCCGGCCGCGGCGAGGGTCAGCGCGCCGAGCAGGCGCATGATCCGGTGTCGTGTCATGGCCCCGCAGTGAAGCCCGGCGTCCGGTGGCACACCAGTACGGGCCGACCCGCCCTGGCGCGATCCGGCCCCCGCGTCGGGAACTCCGGCGGCGTACGCGGGCGGCGTGCGCGGGCGGTGGCGCCCCGGTGGCCCGTCGGCGGGAGCGGCGGCCGGGCGGCCGGCGGGTTCGCGCGCGGCGGTCAGTCCCGGGAGTTGCCGAACAGGATGCGGTAGCCGATCAGCAGGACCAGCGAGCCGGCGATGGCGGAGCCCCAAGTGGCGAGGTCGAAGAACTCGGTCTGGATCGGGCGGTCCAGGAACTTGGCCGAGAGCCAGCCCCCGACGAAGGCTCCGGCGACGCCGATGAGGACGGTGCCGATCACGCCGCCCGGGTCCCGGCCGGGCAACAGGACCTTGGCTATGCCTCCGGCCAGCAGTCCCAGGATGATCCAGCTCACGAATCCCATGACCAGTCACTCCGTTTCGGTGGTGCGTCGCGTTCACCGGGGAGGACGCGAGCGGGGCCGAAACGGTTCTCCGGTCGTGCTCAGCGGCGCGCGGCCGGCCTGGTCAGGGCGAGCACGGCGAGGGTCGCGACACCGGCCGCGCCGACCGCGCCCGCCGCCAGGAAGGCGCCGCGGGAGCGCCAGGAGAGCACGGAGAAGGCGGACTGCGCGGAGAGCACCGAGCCCACGCTCAGCCACGAGCCGGCGGAGCCGAGCGAGAGGGACGAGCCGATGGATGCGGCGGACAGCGCGGAACCGATCGATCCGACGGAGAGCACGGAGCCGACGGAACCGATGGAGAGCACCGAGCCCACCGAACCGATCGACAGCACGGAGTCCTTGGACCACAGGGAGAGGGACGATCCTTCGAGCATGCGCGTCATGCTGCCACACGGGTCGCCGGTCCGGCGGGAGCGACGGGGGCGGCGGGAACCGTGGGAGCGGACGGCACGGACGGGGCTACCGGGGTGATCGGGGCGGCTGCGACGACCGGGGCCCCGGAGACGATCGGGACCTCGCGGACGGCAGGGCCCGCCGGGACGGTGGCGCCCGCGGGTACGGTCGCCCCGGCCGCCACGGCGGTGCCGGCCGGCGCCGGTGGCGTCCGGGTGAGCAGGAGCACGCCGCGCGCGGCCGCGAGGGCTCCCGCCGCCGCCAGCAGCACGCCGGCCGCACCCCCCTGGAGGCGTTCGCCGAGCAGCACCATGCCGATGGCGGCGGCGGCGAGGGGGTTGGCCAGGTTCACGACGGCGAGCGGGGCGCCCAGCCCGCCCCGGTAGGCACGCTGGGACAGCAGCATCCCGCCGACCGCGAAGACCACCACGAGCGCGGCCACCGAGACCACCCGGACGCTGAGCAGGGCTCCCCCGCGGCCGCCCGCCACGGCCACCGTCTGGGTGAGGGCGGAGGCCGCCGCGGAGGCGAGTCCGGAGGCCGTGGCGTGCCGCAGCCCCGAGCGCGGGTCCCGGGCGGCGGTCAGCAGCAGGATCACCGCGGCCGTCGCTCCGGAGACGGCGAACGCCTCGGCCAGGGTGAGGGTGTCGTCGGGGGCGGGTCCGGACGCGGGGAGCAGCAGCAGGCCGAGTCCGGCGACGGTGGCCAGCGTGCCCCGCCATTCCGTGGCCGCGACCCGGCGCCCCGCTCCGCGCGCCCCCAGCGGAACGGCCGCCACCAGGGTGAGCGCGCCGAGGGGCTGGACCAGGGTGAGCGGGCCGTAGCGCAGGGCCGCCGCGTGCAGCAGCGCCGCGGCGGCGTTCAGCCCGGCCGACCACCACCAGGCGCCGTTGCCGAACAGCGCCTTGGCGGTACGGGCCTCGGCGGCGCGGGCGAGCCGCTCCTGGGCGACGGCGGCGGCCGCGTACGTCACGGCGGAGGCGAGGCAGAGCCCGACGGCGAGGGCGGTGGCGTTCACCGTCCGGCCCCCACGGCGGCGCGCTCGCCGCTCGGACGCGGCAGGCGGCGTACGGGCACGGCTCCGGAGGCGTCGGGCGCGCCGGGGCCGCCACCGGACCCGCCGGCACCGGCGCCTTCGGTGGCGGAGGGTGCGGATGCGGCGGGGTCCCCGTGGGTCCCGGAGGCCTCGGCGAGGCCGGTGCCCGCGCCCGTCGTGGGGCCCGGGGGGCCCGGCCGGGGGATCAGCAGGAGCGCCGCCCCCAGCAGTACGGTCGCCACGATCGCGTCGAGCCAGTAGTGGTTGGCGGTGCCGACGACCACGAGCAGGGTCACCAGCGGGTGGAGCAGCCACAGCGGTCGCAGCCGGGAGCGGGTGGCGGCCATCATGCCCAGCGCGAGCATCAGCGCCCAGCCGAAGTGCAGCGAGGGCATCGCCGCGAACTGGTTGGCCATCGTGTCGGCGGCGGGCGCGGCCCGGTAGACGGTGGGGCCGTAGACCTGCCCGGTGTCGACGAGGTGCGCCGCGGCGAGCATCCGCGGAGGTGCGAGCGGAAAGGCGAGGTGGAGGGCGAGGGCGGCTCCGGTGAGGACGACGAGGACCCTGCGCGCCCAGAGGTAGTGGGCGGGGCGGCGGGCGTAGAGCCAGATCAGGAACAGCGCCGTCGCGGGGAAGTGGACGCCCGCGTAGTAGGTGTTCGCGGTGCGCACGAGGGTCTCCCCGTGCAGCAGCAGCCCCTGCACCAGTCCCTCTCCGGGGAGGCGCAGGGTGCGCTCGGCGTCCCAGATCCATCCGGCGTTGCGGAAGGCCTCGTCGGTGCGGCCGGTCGAGAGCGTCCGGCCGGCCTTGTAGACGGTGAAGAGTCCGGCGACGAGCAGCAGCTCGCGTATGAGGCGGCGGCGCGCGGCTCTCGGTCCGGCTGCCGGCCCGGCAGGTGTGGTGTGGGAGGTCATCCCCCGGTCTCGCTTCCTGTTTGCGCGCACATCGACACGCCAGTGTATCGATACATTCGCGTATCGATACGCCGGTGTACCGATACGGTCGCGTTCCCGTACACTCCGAACAGGAACGTGCCACCGAAGCGCCCCCGAGGAGAGCCGCAGCCCATGACGTCGACGCCGGTCACCGCGCGCCGCTCCAAGATCAGCCCGGAGCGGGAGCAGGAGTTCTACGACGCCGTCCTGGACCAGCTGCGCGAGGACGGTTACGAGGCCCTCACCATGGAGGGCATCGCCGCTCGGGCCAGCTGCGGCAAGTCCACGCTGTACCGGCAGTGGAAGACGAAGCCCCAGCTCGTCGCCGCCGCCCTGCGGGCCGGCCGGCAGGGCACCCTGGTCGCGGTGGACACCGGGTCGCTGGCGGGAGACCTGCGCGAGGCGGCCCGGATCGCGGGCTGCACCTCGGGGCGGGACACCCGGCTGATGCAGGCCCTCGGGCACGCGGTCCTGAGCGACGAGGAGCTCCAGGCCGCGCTGCGCGAGGCCCTGGTCGGCCCGGAGCTGGCCGCCTTCGACGTGATGGTGGCGCGGGGCGTGGCGCGGGGCGAGATCACCGCGGACCACCCGGCCGTGGAGTTCCTGCCGGCGCAGCTGATGGGCGTGCTCCGCATCCGGCCGGTGCTGGAGGGTCGGTACGCCGACGCCGAGTACCTGGTCCGCTTCGTCGACGCGGTCCTGCTGCCCGCCCTGGGTCTGACCCCGCCCGGCTCCCCGGACGGCCCGACCCCCTGATACCGGCGGCCCGCCGGCTCGATGACCGGACGGCGGACCGCCCGCGCTGCCTCGTGGGGACGGCGGCAGCGCGCCACCCGGACCGGGCGGCGGCCACTCCCGAGCGGAGTGACCGCCGCCCGGTCTGCGCGGCCCGCGTCTCCGTCAGCGGGCGGCGCCCATGATGCGGGTGAACTCCTCCGGGTCCGTGTCGAAGCCGTGCAGGCGCGCGGTCAGCGACCAGCCGCCGGAGGCGTCCCGGACGAACTCGGCCACCGTGGCCGCGTTGGCGGTCGCGAGGGAGTCGAAGTCGGTGGACGCCAGGTCGATGTGGCCCTCGCGTATGCGGACGCCCGCGCCCTCGATGTCGGCGAACGTCTTCCCGGCGTCGCCCGCGTCGGCGCGCTGGATGACCACGCCCACCACGATCCGGCGCAACTCCGCCGCCATCCGGTCCAGTTCGAGGGTCATGACCTCGTCGAAGCCGAAGCCCTGACCGGTGTGGCTGTCCCGGTTGAGGGTGATGGTGCCGTCGGGGGACCTGCTGCCGAAGTGGACCAGGTGGACGGGGGTGCCGTGCAGGTCCGCCGCTCCGTAGACCGCGACGACTATGTCCAGGTCGTTCGCCGGTGTGCCGGCCCGACTCGGGTCCCACCGCAGTGCGACCTCTATTTTGGCCAGCCCCTTGCGTACACCGGTCACCGAACTCCCCCTCCGTTTGCCGGGATCTGCCCGGCCATCGTGCCACGCGGCCCGGGCGGCGGGCCGGGCGACCGTACGATCCCGGCCGCCGGCCCGCCGCCCGGAGGCGTCACCAGTCGCCGTCCTGCACGGGTTTGCCCGGCCGCGGGGCGTTTCCGAGCGGCTTGATCTGGCCGGGAACCGGTTCGGACCACGGGGTGTGGTCGTCGCCCAGCCACTCCCCCACCGGCTTCACCTGACCCAGGGGTCCGGCCGGGGCGAGGTCGGTGCCGGACTCGTCGTAGTAGTCGAACCAGGGGAGCCCGGCCCGCGTGTAGGCGGCCCGGTCGACGGGCGACGGCGGCGCCTCCTCCCCGGTGATGCGGCGCCACGCGGGCGGGGTCACCAGGTGGACGAAGACCCGGGCGGCCGGCTGCTCGTCCCAGTCGGCCAGCGGCCGGTCGTCGCGGTAGACCTCCTGGCGCATGGAACCGCCGGCGCCCAGCCCCATGGCAGGGGCGGGAACGGGCGCCGCCGCGGCGCGCGGGGCCGATCCGGGCTGCGGGGGGCCGCCGGGCGCCGCCGCCATCGGCATGGGCACCGCGCCGCCGTACCCGCCGACGGCGCCGGGAGCGCCCGGGGGCGGGCCGGCTCCGTACCGCGGGAGGGCCGCGCGGAGCCTCGCCTGCTCCGCCCGGAGCCGCTCCTCCTCGGCGCGGCGCCATGCGGCGAGCGCCCCCGCGCGCAGCGGGAACGCCTGGAGCTGCACCCCTCCGGTCGTCTCCTCGCCGGTGACCTGGCCCTCGACGGTGGCGCCGAGCCCCAGCGGCACGGCGACGAACTGGCGGACGGTGCCCTCGCCCGAGTTGATCCCGTCCAGCCACGGCTGGCGCGGCAGCACCAAATAATTCTGTGGCCTGCGCGCGAGCCGTCCCGTCCAGCGCTCGCCGGAGACCGCGCACACCTTCCCGACGCCGACCTGGAGGGCTCCGGGCTCCCGGGTCCCGCCGAAGCTCAGCCACATCGCCTCGCGCAGGTAGACGGGCAGCATCACGCCGCCCTTCGCCAGCCACTCCGGCGGCACGGTGTCGGGATAGTCCTCGACCCGGCGCAGCGGGAAGTCGCCGAGCCCCGGAGGCAGCGCGTGCGTACCCGACTCGGGCAGCCGCAGGGTCCGGACGAACCGGATCCGCACCCCCTCGCCCAGTAGCAGCGTGTTCCCGTCGATGCGTACCGAACCTGCTCCCATGCCCACCCCTTTATCCCGCTCCGGCCCGTTTCGACCGCAGATCCTGCGGCCGATCCGGATCGTTATCCTCAAGTTTTACTCAGATCTAGTGACGCTGCGGCTATCACCTTCCTAGCTTCCTCGTACACGTGTCACGACAGACGTCCCCCCACGTCCCCGCGGTTCCACGTGCGTCGGCGATCCCCGCGCACGTCCCGCGTTCCGAGGAAAGAGTGCAGCATGAAGGTTCCCCAGGCCGGCGCGGTCTCCGCAGTGATCGCCCTCGTCCTGACCACCTCCGGATGCGGTGGCGACGAAGAGGCCAAGGGGATCTCCATCGGCATCAAGTTCGACCAGCCCGGCATCGGGTTGCGCGAGGCCGACGGATCGTTCACCGGCTTCGACGTGGACGTCGCCACGTACGTGGCCAAGCAGCTGGGCTACGGCCCGGACCGGGTCGAGTTCAAGCAGGTCTTCAGCAACGACCGCGAGCTGCTGCTCCAGTACAACGAGGTCGACTTCGTCGCCGCGAGCTACTCGATCAACGCGAAGCGCAAGGAGAAGGTCGACTTCGCCGGGCCGTACTTCGTCGCGCACCAGGACCTGCTCGTGCGCGCCACCGACAACAGCATCACCAAGGCGGAGGACCTCAACAGCAAGAGGCTCTGTTCGGTGACGGGCTCCACGTCGGCGGAGAACATCAAGACCAGCCTGGCACCGAAGGCGAGCATCCTGGAGCTCCCCGGCTACTCGGAGTGCCTCGTCGCCCTCCAGGAGAACCAGGCGGACGCCATGACCACGGACAACGCCATCCTGGCCGGGTACGTGGCGCGCAAGGGCAACGAGGGCAAGTTCAAGCTGGCGGGCCAGAGCCTGAGCAACGAGAACTACGGCATCGGCGTCAAGAAGGGCGACAAGGAGCTCCAGGTGAAGATCAACGACGCGCTGAAGAAGATGGTCCAGGACGGTTCCTGGGACGAGGCCGTGAAGAAGAACTTCGGTCCGGCCAACTTCACCTACGACCCGGCCCCGCAGGTCGCCCCGGTCGGCTGACCCGCACCGGGCCGCGGGCCGCCGCCGCGCGGCGGGTCCGGGCCGGAGCCGACGCCGCGGTTCACGCCGCGGGCGGCGCGTAGTGCGCCAGGTAGTCGCGCAGCAGCGGGTCGAGCCCCGCGGGGTCGCCGCCGTGCACCGCCCGCCACAGCCGGTTCTCCATCCAGAAGCGGTGGGCGAACTCCTCGAAGGAGGGCGCGCACCACAGCATCGCGGTCCTCTGCTCCTCCGTGTCACCGAGGTGGTCCCCCTCGTACTCGTAGTCGAGGTGCGAGTGCACGACGAACGTCTCTCCCGACGGTCGCAGGTAGAGGTACCAGATGACGCAGTCCTGCTGGTCGCGCAGGAAGCGGACGAGGAAGGCCCCCGGCTCTACCGGGCTCGGTATCGGGTCCGAGACGTCGCTCCAGCAGCCCGTCACGGAGACCTCGTCCAGCAGACGGTGCAGGCGCGAGGAGGTCTGGAAGACGGTGAAGTCCCCCGGCAGCACCAGACCTTGGGCGTCGAGCAGGCCGGCCAGGGCGTCGAGTCTGGCCACCTGCCGCGGCACCACGTCGCCCGCTCCCCCGAGTTCCTCGTAGGCGCCCGTGAACCGGCTCGGGTCGAGCGGCGGCAGCGTCTCGTAGGGGTAGCGCTCGTACGTGTAGCGGCAGGGGCGGTACTCGCCGAGGTCGGTGGCGCACCAGGCGGCGGCGAAACCGGCCGGGAGCAGGGCGGATCCGGATCGTTCACTCATCGAAAACCCCGTCGGTCACTGCGAGCGGTTCGTATCGGATCCACCCTGGCACCCGCCACTGACAACAGCCCTGGACACGGGCGCCGGTCGGGCCGCGGGCGGGCGGCTTCCCGGCCCGCGTCGCACCCGTCACCGCACGTGGCGCCGCGTGCGCGACCCCGGCGGTCACCCTGATTTCCGCGTGCCGGACACATGGTTTTCACCTGATCAGCACATGACAATGGGAGCCTCGCTCTGCCACCTGACACCCCGCCAACCGCCATGGCGGGGACGGTGCGTGTGGAGAGGAACCCCCACGTCATGAGATTCTCCCGCCTGACTCCCGGGGCCGCCGGCCTCGCGGCGATCGCCCTGCTGGCCGTGCCGGCCACCGCTTCGGCCGGACAGGAGCGGACGGCGGCTCCCCACGCCGCCGCGACCGGTTCCGCCGCGATCGAGCCGTACTACGCGGCCGCCGAGGGAAAGACCGGCGCCGCGCTGAAGTCGGCCCTGCACAACATCATCAAGACCCAGTCCACGGTGAACTACGACGGGGTGTGGAACGCCCTGAAGGTGACCGACCAGGACCCGGCGAACCCGAACAACGTCATCCTGCTCTACTCCGGCCGCTCCCAGTCCAAGTCCACCAACGGCGGCGGGGCCAACGACTGGAACCGCGAGCACGTCTGGGCCAAGAGCCACGGCGACTTCGGCACCGCCACCGGCCCGGGCACCGACCTGCACCACCTGCGCCCCGAGGACGTCACCGTCAACAGCACGCGCGGGAACAAGGACTTCGACAAGGGCGGCAGCCCCGTCGGCGAGGCCCCCGGCAGCCTCACGGACTCCGACTCCTTCGAGCCGCGGAACGCTGTCAAGGGCGACGTGGCGCGGATGCTGCTGTACATGGCGGTCCGCTACGACGGCGGCGACGGATTCGCGAACCTCGAAATGAACGACAAGGTCAACAACGGCTCCGCACCCGCCATGGGCCGGATCAGCGTCCTGAAGCAGTGGAGCCAGCAGGACCCGCCGGACGCCTTCGAGAAGCGTCGCAACCAGGTCATATTCGACAGCTACCAGCACAACCGGAACCCGTTCATCGACCACCCCGAATGGGTCGCCTCCATCTGGTGATCCCGCGGCGGCGGGCGGTGACCCCGCGGCGCGGGGGTTGGGCCGCGCCAGGAAGGGTATTCGCCGGTCAGAGGCCACCGACCGCACCCCGCGGCCGGTGGCCGAGCCGACGGAGGGACGTCGCCATGGACGGAGCCGGACTTTCGGACCGCGAGGAGCGCGCCTTCTCCGCGATCGAGGCCCAACTGAGGCAGGACCGCTCCCTCGAACGGATGCTGCGCTCGACCCCCCGACGCCACCGGATCGTGGCGGCATGCCTGCTGGGCGCGGTGACGGCGGCCTTGTTCGTGGCGGCCTCGGTCACCGTGTCGCAACCCCTGATCTGGGCCTTCGCCGCCGCCTGGACCCTCACCGTGGTGACCGCGCTGCCGCTGATCGGCCGGTGGCTGCTGCGCCACTGGCAGGGCCGGGATCACACGCCCGGCCGGAACCCCGACGACCGGCTGTAGGGCCGCGCCGCGGGAGCACGGAGATGTCCGATCCGGCGCATGGCCGCAGAATGGGCGGTATGTACCGTCGATCCTGATTGGACACGCGCATGACCGACCTCAAGTTTGAGCTGAACCGCTCCTTGTCCCGCCTGGAGGCGGCCGACCAGCTCTCGGCGCTCGCCGCGATGCTGAGAAGGGGCGGGCAGGCCGAACTCGAACTCGGCTCCGGGACCATGAGCCTGCGCATCCCGGACGACCTTCGCAGCGAGATCGAGGTCGAGGTCGACGACGGGCAGATCGAGCTGGAGATCGAGCTCACGTGGTCGATCGAAGGGGCGCGGACCGCGCCGCGGAAACCGGCGGCGGCCCCGGGCAACGTCCCGGACACAGCGGCGGACAAGGCCCCCCGGAAGGCCGCGGAGAAGGCCCCGGCGCGCAAGACCGCACCCGCCGGCAAGTCCGGCCGGGGCAGCACGGCCACCAGCAGGAGCAAGAGCGCCAAGCGGTCCGCCGCGAAAGCCCCCTGAGCCCCGCCCCGAGCCCCGCCCCGAGCCTCGGATCGGCCGCGCGCGAGAGCCTCTCCCCGCCCACCGCAGGGCTCCTGGGATACTGCTGCCGTGAATGCCGGAACGGGGTGGGTCCTGCGTGCCGCGCGGCCGACGGACGTGGAGACCGTCGCGGAGCTGCGGGCCACGGTGCTGCGTGCGGATCTGGAGCGACTCGGCCGCTACGACGAGCACCGGGTGCGGCAGCGCCTGCGGGATTCCTTCTCCCCGCAGCACACGTCGCTCATCATGGTCGGCCGCGAACGCGCAGGGTCCATCACGGTCCGGCCCGCCGACGGCGGGCGTCTGCTGGAGCACTTCTACCTCGCCCCGTCCCACCAGGGCCGAGGCCTCGGGTCGGCCGTCCTGCGCACGGTCCTGGAGCACGCCGACGTGCAGGGAACGGCCGTACGCCTGAACGTCCTGCGGGGTAGCGCCGCCCAGCGGCTCTACGCACGTCACGGGTTCGTCGTGGAATCCTGCGATGCCGTCGACGTCTTCATGGTGCGGCCCCCGGGCGCGGGCGACGGGCGGGCAGCCGGCGCCACCCGCGGGGCGGCGCATGACCGTGTGCCGCTGCCACGGCTGTGACATCGGCACACAGGACACACGGTGCGGGCTAGTCGGTGCAGTACCTCTTGAGCGCCGAGTCGAAGGCTGCCGTGTAGGCGGCGTCGTGCGCTTCCTTCGCGGCCTTCTGGGAGGCGGCGTCAGGCGCGAGGCCCTGCGGTGCGGGCTTCAGCTTCGGCTTCGCGTCACAGACACCGGACTGGGCCAGGTCCTTGCCATCCGTGAAGCCCTCCTTGGCGCCGGCCTTCCGCGCCGTGTCGATGGCCTTCTGGTTGACGGCGTCCTGGGCCGCCTGGCCGCCCAGGCAGGTCGCGTTGATTCCGCCGCCGCCCGCCTGCGTGGCGGTGTACTTGCCGGCGGGCACGTCGGCGGCCGTGAACTTCCCGTCCTCGCCCACGGTGATCAGTACGCCGCCGGGGCCGTCGCTCTGGTCGATGGTGACCTTGGTCCCCTTGGTGAACCCTTCGCCGGTGACGATGGCCTTGGTCGCGTCGCCCGCTTTCGCTTCGACGAAGCACGCCGCGGACGGCACGGCCTGCAGACTGGTCTGCGGACTGCTCTGCGGACTGGCCGCCCACACCGCCGCGGCCGTCGGCCCGATGGCGAGCGAACAGGCCAGGAGGGGGGTGCAGAGGATGATGCGAGTGCGCTTGTTCATCTCGTGGTCCTCACCTTGGGTGGGAGAGGGGTAAAGGACGTCAAGTACCCGCTTCGGAAGCGGGCTTGTGAGCCGGGCCCCGAGCTGTCGCGTCGTACCGGACGGGTGCACTCCCCACGCACGTACCGATCCGCTCGAAAGGCAGGCCTTCCCTTCCATAGTCCCCCGCCCCTCAGCACCTGTCGCGCCCAAACCGATGCACAAACAGGGCAAATCGCCACACTGTGGCTGCGTGCCTACCGTCGAGGGACAGGGCCTCCGAGCGGAGGCACCCCCCGATCGACGACCCGAAGGAGCATTCCCGTGATCGTCAAGAAGCTGCACGACTCCGGAGTGAAGAGCGAGCACGCCTACCTGGCGGCGACCGTGTCCATCGGTCTGTCGCTGGCCTCGTGGCTGGCTTCCCATCAGCAGGAGGACCTGGAACGAGCCGACCGGTGGGGCATCTTCGTCGGAGAGTGGGCCCCCACGTTCTTCGGGCTCGGCCTGGCCCTTGCGAACTACGAGCGGGAGGACTCGGACTCGGATCCCGCGCCCGCCTCCGCCTCTCGGTGAGGCCGTGCGCCCGGACCTTCGCAGCCGCCCGCCTCGTGGTCAGAGGCGGTCGGACAGGGCCTTGAACTCCGCCCAGGAACGGGCGGGTCGACGGTCGTCCCAGACCTTCTGGGAGAGCGCGGCCAGCGGGGTGCGGATGCCCTGCGCCACCTGCGCCTGGGTCTGGGCGTTCGCCAGGTCGGCCCATACGGCGAGCCGGGCTCCCAGTATCTGCGGCCCGTACCGGGCCGGGACCGGGGTCGTGCCGCGGAGCACCAGCGGGGTCCACTCCTCGTAGATGCGCCGCCCGGTGGGATAGGTGAACTCGTTGGGCTGGCCGAGGACGTAGTACAGGTACTCGTCGTTCAGGTTGACCACCTTGCGGCCCTCGCGCAGGTACTCCAGCGGCGGCCGGGCGCCGAGTTCCTTGCCCGTCCAGTACTCGACCTGGAGGTCCTCGGCGGCCTTGGCGACCCCGCCGGAGAAGAACCCGTCGTTCCAGGCCTTGAGCGCCTTGCCGGAAGGACGGACCACGTCCGCGCGGTCGTTGAGCCAGCCCGTGGCCAGGTCCTGAACGCGCGCCGCGGGCCCGTACCGCTCCCGGGCGGCTGCGGCGAGCTGCGGGAAGGAGGCCTGCGGGTCGCGGACGACGAGTGCCTGGTACTCGTCGGCGCCCAGGTGCCAGGCACCGCCGGGGAACAACGGCAGGTACTCGCGCAGCAGTTCGTCGATGAGCTTGGCCGAGGCCGGGTTGGATATGTCCACCGCTCCCTTGACGGCCTTGCCCTGGACGTCGCGCAGTTGCAGGTCCGGGTGGGCGCGCAGTACCGCGCCGAGGTGTCCGGGCGAGTCGATCTCCGGGACCACGGTGATGTGCAGGCTCGCGGCCAGGGCCGTGATCCGGCGGACCTCCGCCTTGGTGAGGTGCGGGGTGGAGACGATCTCGGGATGGCTGTCGGACTCGATCCGGAAGGCCTGGTCGTCGGAGAAGTGCAGCCCGAGCTGGTTGAGTTTGAGGTCGCCCATCTCGCGCAGCCGGTCCTCGATCCAGTCCGGCGTGAAGTTCTTGCGCGCGATGTCGAGGTTGAGCCCGCGCTGCGGCCGGGCCGGGGCGTCGCGCACCGTCCCCTCGGGGGCGGAGCCGGCGGCCTTCACGGCCTGCTTGAGGGTGCGGGTGCCGTAGAAGACGCCGGCCTCCTCGCGGGCGGTGATCCTGGCCCGGCCGTCCTTGACCGTGAGGGTGTACGACTCGGGCGCCTCGGAGGCGGCGGCGTCCAGGGACAGCTGTACGTCGCCGGGGTCGGGGTCCTGGGCCTCGGCGAAGCCCATGCCCAGTTCGCCGGCGAGCAGCTTGGCCTCGTCGGTGAGGGCCGCGGCGTCGTCGGCGCCGACGATCACGCGGCCGCCGGTGGCGGGCTTCCAGCCGGGACCGCGGGCCGGGACGTGCTCGCGCACGGCGGGGATGGTGCTCGGGGCCGTCGACATCGGGTACGTCTGCGTGGGGGTGGGGGCCGGGGTCGGGTCGGCCGTTCCGGGAGTGGCGGCCCGGGCCGGGGTGCTGTTTCCGGGGGTGGGGGCGGCCGCGGGAGCCTTTTCGGAGGCGGCGGAGCAGCTCGGGACGGCGAGGGTCACCAGCGCGGCCACCGTTGCCGTCGCCATGACGTGGACCCTCATGTGTCGCCTCGGATTTCGCATCGTTCGCCCGTGTCCCCCGTACCAACGTGGCACGGGGGACACGGCCGCGCGACCCGGCGGGCTCAGACCAGGGCGTCGAGCGCCGCCGCGGCGAACCCGTGGTCCTGGTCGGGGGCGCCGCCGCCGACGCCTACGGCTCCGATCAGGCGGCCGTCGCGGTGGACGGGCAGCCCGCCCGCGATGAAGAGGAGGGGCCGGTCGAGGGCGGTCGGCAGGGTGTGGAAGGGGCCGTCGGGCCGGACGGCGTCGGCCAGGTCGGCGGTAGGCGCGTCGAGCTGGAGGGCCGTGAAGGCCTTGCGGGTGCTGGTTTCTCCGGAGATCAGGACGGCGCGGTCGTCGCGGCGGAAGGCCAGCAGGTGGCCGCCCGCGTCCAGGACCGAAACGCTCACGGTGACCCCGGCCGCGTCGGCGGCGGCGCGGGCCGCGGCGACGAGCAGCTCTGCGTCCCCGGTGGTCAGCGGGGCGACGGCGGTGCGGGGCGCGTGGGTGGTGGTGGTCGACATGGTGTGTGTGCTCCTTGAGCGGTACGGGCCCGGGTGCGGGGTTCCGGTACGGGCCGCGGTGGGTGCGGGGTGGGGAGGCGGGTGTCAGTGGTGGGCGGCGACGGGTGCGGCGGCGCTCCCCGGGGCCGCGCTCCGGGCCCCGTCGGCCGGGAGGACGTTGGCGGGGAGGACGCCGCCGGCCGTACGGCGCTCCAGAGCGCCCGAGACGAGGGCGAGTACGAGGGCGGAGGCGGCCAGGGCCGCGCCGACCCAGTTCGGGGCGGTCCAGCCGAGGCCGGCGGCGATCACGAGCCCGCCCAGCCAGGCGGCCAGGGCGTTGCCGAGGTTGAAGGCGCCGATGTTGACGGCGGAGGCGAGGGTGGGCGCGCCGGCGGCCTGGTCGAGCACCCGCTTCTGCAGCGGCGGGACGGTCGCGAAGCCGAGGGCGCCGATGAGCACGAGGGTGACGGCCGCGCCGGCCTTGCTGTGGGCGGTCAGGGTGAACACCGCCAGCGTGACGGCGAGGGCGCCGAGGGACACGTACAGCATGGGCATCAGGGCGCGGTCGGCGAACCGGCCGCCGACGAGGTTGCCGGCGACCATGCCGAGGCCGAAGAGGACCAGCAGCCAGGTGACGGAGCTGTCGGCGAAGCCCGCGACGTTGGTCATCATCGGGGTGACGTAGGTGATCGCGGCGAAGACGCCGCCGAAGCCGAGGACGGTCATCGCCATCGCGAGCAGCACCTGCACGTTGCGGAAGGCGGCGAGCTCGCTGCGGATGCGGACGCCGCCGGCGGGCCGGGGCAGGTCGGGCACCAGCTTGGCGATGCCGAGCAGGCCGAGGACGCCGAGACCGGCGACGATCAGGAAGGTGACGCGCCAGCCGAGGGTCTGCCCGACGAGGGTGCCGAGGGGGACGCCGATCACGTTGGCGACGGTGAGGCCGGTGAACATCATCGCGATCGCGCCGGCCTTCTTCTCGGGGGCGACGAGTTCGGCGGCGACGACCGCGCCGATGCCGAAGAAGGCGCCGTGGGCGAGCGAGGCGACCACGCGCCCGGTCAGCATGACGCCGAAGGCGGGGGCGAGGGCGGAGAGCACGTTGCCCGCGATGAACAGGCCCATGAGCAGCATCAGCATCCGCTTGCGGGGGATGCGGGTGCCGAGGATCGTCATCAGCGGCGCGCCGAGGACCACGCCGAGGGCGTAGCCGGTGACCAGGAAGCCCGCCGTGGGGATCGAGACGCCGTAGTCGCCGGCGACCTCGGGGAGCAGACCCATGATCACGAATTCGGTGGTGCCGATCCCGAAGGCCCCGATGGCGAGGGCGAGGAGTGCGAGAGGCATGAGGGGAGGTGCCCTTCAGGGAGGTGGTGGAGCGGGGGCGGCGCGCGGCCGTCGAGGGAGACATACGGTTGCTGTCGCCGCTTACGTGCGTCCACATTAATTGCAGACGCGGGATATTTGCAAACGCGGGATATTGCGCGAGTGGCCTATCCTGGTCGTGCACGTGCCGCCGCGCCCCGCGCGGACGCACCGAAGACCGCGAAGCACCGCGAAGCACCGCGAAGCACCGCGAAGCACCGCGAAGCACCGCGAAGCACCGCGAAGCACCGAACGACCGGAACGACCGCACCCGCAATTGGAGGAGCCCATGACGGCCACGGACAGCGCGCTCACCGCCCTCTCGCAGGGCTGGTGCGCCCTCTCCCTCCTGCACGGGCGGATCGAGGCGCACATCGAGCGGGCGCTGCAGGCGGGGCACGGCCTCAGCGTGCGCGAGTTCTCGCTGCTGGACGTCCTCAGCCGCCAGCACAGCGGACCGGGCGGGCACCTGCGGATGCACCAGGTCGCGGACTCGGTGGTGCTCAGCCAGAGCGCGACGACGCGCCTGGTCAGCAGGCTGGAGGACCGCGGGCTGCTGAACCGCTACATCTGCGACACGGACCGGCGCGGCATCTACACGGACGTGAGCGGGGCCGGCCTGGACCTCCTCGCCGCGGCCCGCCCCACGAACGACGCCGCCCTGCGCGAGGCCCTGACCCAGGCCGCGCTCGACCCGCAACTGGCCCCGCTGGTCACGGCGGTGGAGAACACCGTCCCCGCAGCGCCCCGGGGGCACTGAACACGAGCGGGCGACCCCGTCAGCGCTGCCCCGCTGACGACGGCGTGGCCCCCGGGCCGGCCGACGGGGCCGATGCGGACGTGGACGGCTGCCGGGACGCGCTCGGCGTGCCCGGTGGCTGCGGCGACGAGGGCGAGGGGGCGGCCGACGGGTTCCCCGCGCGGGACGTCGGAGTCACGGACGGCGTCGCCCGCGGGGCCGGGTACGACGCCGTGACGTCCGGCCCGGGGCCCGGGGTGGGCTCCGCCGACCCGGCCCTCCCGTCCGACGGGGACGGCTGCACGGACGGCGACCGGCCCGGCATCGGGGTGGACGGCGTCAGCTCCGGCGGCGCGGCCGGCGGAACCGGCCGCGGCGGCCCGGGGTCCGGCGCGAGCACCAGGTAGCCCACCATCGCCGCGGCCGCCGCGGCGAGACCGGCCAGCGGCAGCGTGAACCCGCGCAGCCGCGCCAGCGGGGAACGCCGCAGTCCCGGCCCCGGCGGGTCCGCCGGGCGCAGAACGCGCACGGTGATCCCGGCGGCGCGGGCGTCGAGGGCCTGCCGCAACCGCCGCTCGGCGGGGTGTTCGCCGTCGTGCGTCGTACGCGTCATACCCGACCCTCCAGAATCCGTTCCAGCGCGTCCAGTCCCCGGCTCGCGTTCGACTTGACCGCGCCCCGGCTGATGCCGAGCGTGGCCGCTATCTCCGCCTCGCTGAGGTCGGCCCAGTACCGCAGCACCAGGACCTGCCGCCGGCGCGGGGTCAGCCTGCCGAGCGCGGCGAGGACCTCGCGGTGCGCCTCGCCGAGCACGACGTGCGCCTCAGCGGACGGCGCGTCGACCGCCGCCGGCGGTGTCCACGCCCGTACGGTCCGCCGGCGGCGCAGTACCGAGCGGGAGGTGTTGACCACCGCCGTGCGGAGGTAACCGAGGGCGTTGTCCACCTCGGTGATGTGCTCCCCGTGGCGGCGGTACAGGGCGGTGAAGGCGTCCTGTACCACGTCCTCGGCGGTGGCCAGGTCGTCGACGAGCAGCACGGCCAGCCGCACCATGCCCAGCCGGTGGGCGTGGTACAGCGCGGTGACCGTGGGCGGGGCGCCGTCCCCGGGCGTCGGCCCGTGGCCGTGGGCGGGCTCGTGGCCGTGGGCGGGCCCGTGGTTGCCGGTCCGCTCGTACGGGTGCGCGTACGCGGGCCCGGCCGCCGGCGGGGAGGAACGGTCGCGGCGCAGGAACGACCACAGGCCCCGCCGCGCCCGGTCGAAGACGGGAGCGGCGGGGCCGGCGGTCGGTGCGAGGTGGAGCACGTGGTTCCTAGGCGTTGGTGCGGCGCCGTACGGCGTACAGGGCTCCGCCGCCGACGACGATCAGGCCGGCGGCGCCGGCGCCCAGGGCGGTGGTGGTGGCGGACGAGCCGGTCTCGGCGAGCTCCGGCGTACCGGACGCCGCACCGGGGGCCGCGCTGGGAACGGCGGCGGGGGCGCCGGTCGGCCGGGCGCTCGGCGCGGCGCTCGGGGACGCGCTCGGGGACGCGCTCGACGGGGTGCTGACCGACGGAGCGGGCGCCGGGGCGGCGCTCGGCGTGGCGCTCGCGGGAGCGCTGGGGGCGGCGCTCGGCGTGGCGCTCGCAGGAGCGCCGGGGGTGACCGGGGCGGGGGCGGCCGAGGGAGTGGTCACGGCGGAGGCGGGCCCGGCGAGAGCGACGGCCACACCCACGGCGGCAACGGTGACGGCCACCGCTCGGCGGACGGGCTGGGGGACGCGCTTCAGGTTCTTCACGGTGGTTCTCCACGGTCGGTCGAGGACGCCGGATCACGCCCTTCACCCCCGCACGACGCGCGACCCGCCGTTCGGTTGCCGCCGTCGGGGAAGAAATTTCCGCCGGCCCGGAACTCCCCCGCGGCCGCGCCGGTCGGCGGACGCCCGGACGCGGCGGGCGCCGCGTGTCTCAGCGCACGGACCGGGGACGTGCCGTGGCGGGGCGGGGCCCGTGGGACGTGTCGCCCGAGCTCGCACCCGCCAGCATGACGAGCAGCCAGACCCAGCCGATCAGCGGGACGACGACCGCCAGGGTCCACCAGCCCGACCGGCCGATGTCGTGCAGCCTGCGCACGGTCACGGCGAGCGTCGGCAGCAGGACCGCGAGGCCGAACAGGGACGCGGGAAGGTCGTTGCCGAGGAGGTCGCCCAGGCGGACGCACCCCGCGATGATCAGCGCGTTGACCAGGAAGAACGTCCAGAACTCGGGGCGCGGGGCCCGGCCGCGGAAGACGGCGTACTTCCCGAGGGCATCGGTGTAGTGGTGCATGACTTCCCGGGGGAGGAGGAACGGGGCCACGGGCCGCAGCGGAACGGGCCGGACTCGGACCGTAGAGCGGACGGCCCCTTCCGTCAAGGGGCATCGACCCAGGTCAGAAGGGGCGGGCGGGCTTGCCCGGACGGCCCGTGTCCCGCTCTGCGGGCTCCGTCCGCCCGCCGCGCCCCCAAGATCCCGCGGCCCCCTCAGCTCTGGCAGCCCCCTCGACCTGCTCCGGCCGGCCCGGCCAGGGTCGTCGCCAGGGCCGTCGCCAGGGCCGCGATGCCCTCCTCGATCTCGCCGGCCGGTCCCGCCGCGTAGCCCAGGATCAGGCCCGGCGGCCCCGGGCCGAGGCGGTGCCAGGACAGCGGGTGCGTCTTGACGCCGAGCGCGAGGGCCGCCGCCGCGAGAACGGTGTCCTCGAAGCCGGCTCCGTCGAAGGTGACCATCAGGTGCAGGCCCGCTGCCGCACCGTGCACCCGGGCCCCGGGCAGCCGCTCCGCGAGCGCGCGGAGCATCGCGTCCCGGCGGCGCCGGTGCCGGCGCCGGACGAACCGGAGGTGGCGTTCCAGCTCGCCGGAGTCCATCAGCCGGGCCAGCACGAGCTGGGCGAGGACCGGGTTGCCGAGGTCGGCGTAGCGCTTGGCATCCGTCACCGCGTCGCGCAGCCGCGACGGCACCAGCAGCCAGCCGAGGCGCAGTGCCGGGGCCAGCAGCTTGGACACGCTCCCCGCGTAACAGACGGCCTCGGGTACGAGGGCCCGCAGGGCCGGGACGGGCGCCCGGTCGTAGCGGTGCTCGGCGTCATAGTCGTCCTCGATGACCAGTCCCCCGCCGGCGGCCCAGCCGAGCAGGTCCCGGCGCCGTTCGCCGTCGAGGACGACGCCGGTGGGGAACTGGTGCGCGGGGGTGAGCAGGACGGCGGAGGCCCCGCACGCGCGCAGCCGGGACACGTCCAGCCCGGCTTCGTCGACCGGTACGGGAACCGGCTCCAGCCCCCAGTGCTCCAGCTGCCGGCGGGCGCCCAGCGAGCCGGGGTCCTCCACCGCGACGCGCCGTACGCCGTCGTCCCGCAGGACCTGCGCGAGCAGGGCCAGCGCCTGGGCGACCCCGGCGACGATCACCACCTCGTCGGGGTCGGCCCGGATGCCCCGGTTACGGGCCAGCCAGCCCGCCACGGCCGCCCGGAGCGCGGGTGCGCCCCGGGGGTCGCCGTAGCCGAAGTCGGCCGGGGTGAGCCCGGCCAGCACCCGGCGCTCCGCCTGGAGCCAGGCGGTACGGGGGAAGGCCGTCAGATCGGGCACGCCGGGTGAGAGGTCGATCCGGCACGGCTCGGCCCGGAGCGCGTCGATGAGCCCGCCGCGGGCCGGGGCGGCGGTCGGTCCGGGCGGCGGGCCGGCCTGCCCGGTCGGGGCGGATGTGGCGGGTGTGGTGGGTAGCACGGGTGGGGCGGCGACGACGACCGTGCCGGCGCGGCCCCGGCCGGAGACCTGGCCGGTCTCCGCCAGTCGCTGGTACGCCTCGGTGACGAGCCCCCGGGACACGCGGAGTTCGGCTGCGAGCACGCGGCTGGCCGGCAGGCGGGAGCCGACGGGCAGCGTGCCGTCGGCGATGGCGGCGCGGAGCCGGGCCGCCAGCCACTCGGTGCGCCCGCCGGCCGGTGCCCCGGCCAGGTCGAGCTGGAGGAAGTCGGAGCCGCCGGCACCCGCGCCCGCCTCCGGAGCCGCCGCATTGGACCCCTGGGATGCCTTCTCATTGGACCTGCTCACGGGACCATTGTGGGACCAGGCTCGACCCCATGAGGACACCCGCCCCCACACCTGCACCCACACCCGCCCCTGCCCCCGCCCCGACACCCACCGCGGCGTCGCCCGCGACACCGGCCACGGCTTCCCGCGCCACGCCCACCACACCAGCCACCCCGGCCACCCCGGCCACCACCCTCCGGGATCTGGCGCCCGGCATCGTCGGCATGGCCCTGGTCGGCAGCAGCGTCAGCCTCTCCCGCTCGCTCGTCGACGCCCCGCTCTTCGCCGTCCAGGCCGTCCGGTACACGGCGGCCGCCCTGCTGTTGCTCGCGCTGGCGCGGGCCGCCCGTGTTCCGGTCCTGCGTCCGCGCGGCCTCGAATGGCTCTGGCTGGCCGGAATCGCGGCGACCGGGCTGGTGCTGTTCAACGTGGCCGTCGTCCGCGGGGTCGCGCACGCCGAACCGGCCGTCATCGCGGTCGCCGTGGCCTCCGTACCGGTACTGCTCGGAGTCGTCGGCCCCCTCCTGGAAAGGCGACGGCCCAGCCGCCGCGTCCTGTGGGCCGCCCCCGTCGTGGTCGCCGGGGCGGTGCTGGTCGAGGGGACGGGCCGGACCGACGCCGCCGGGGTGGGCTGGGCGGCCCTTGCCCTGGGCTGCGAGGCCGCCTTCACGCTGCTCGCCGTACCGGTGCTGCGACGGCACGGCCCGTGGGGAGTCTCCGTGCACGCGGTGTGGATGGGGGCGGTGATGCTGGCGGGGCTCACGGTGGTCTTCGAGCGCCCGGCCGACCTGGCGTCCCTCGGCACGGGCCAGTGGGCGGCCGCGGCGTACCTGGCCGTCATGGTCACGGCGGTGGCGTTCCTCCTCTGGTACCGCACGGTGGCCGCCGTGGGCGCCGGCCGGGCCGGCCTGCTGACCGGCATCGCGCCGCTCGCCGCGGCCGGCGCCGGCGCCCTCACGGGCAGCGGGCTCCCCGGCCCGGCGGTCTGGCTGGGGCTGGCCGTCGTGGTCGTCGGGCTCGCGGCGGGGCTGCGGCCCGAGCACGTCGCGGCGGCCGAGCCTGCTCCCGGGCCCGGGAACGGGCCGGACCGTCGCTGACCCGCGCAGCCCGCCGCATCTCTCCCTCCCCGGGATCAGGCCGAACCGGGCGAAGGGGCCGCCGGGGGCTGCTGCGCGTCGGGGCGGCGCGCGTAGCAGAACAGGTGCTCCTCCGGTTCGGCCAGGCCTCCGGCGGGGTGGAAGAGGACTGTCCGGTGGTGCAGGACCTCCAGTCCCCCGGCCGCGAGCCGGGCCAGGTGGTCCTCTGCGGACAGGCTGCTGACGGTGACCCGGTGTCCCATGAACTCGATGCCCAGGCCCCGGATGTCACCGGGCACGGTCGCCAGCACGAGGTAGCCCCCGGGCCGGACCCACGACGCCATCCGCTCCAGGGCGGCCGCCACCTCCGGCTGATCCATCATCAGCAGCGGGAAGAAGGAACACACGGCGTCGAAGCCGGCCTCGCCCGGGACGTACGTACGGACGTCGGCCTGCTCGAAGCGGGCCCGCGGCACCCGGCCGCGTGCCAGAGCGACCATCGCCCCCGAGACGTCGATGCCCGTCACCGCGCAGCCCGCCGCGGCGAGCCTCTCGGCGGTCGGCCGGCCGGTGCCGCTCCCCACGTCCAGCACCCGGGCGCCGCGCGGCAGTCGGGCGGCGAGCCAGTCCAGGGCCTCCAACTGCGCGGGGTCCTGCCCGAAGGCCTCCTCGTAGCGCGTGGACAGGTCGTCGAACACCTCGGCTGCGGACGGTTCCCGCTCGTTCGTCGGCACGTACGTTCCTCCGGTCGGTCGTCGGCTGTGCGGGGTGTCCCGGCACGGGTGCGCGTGTGGTTCGAGGGCGTGCAGGTCCAGGGGGCGCAGGTCGAGGGGCGCAGACCCCGGGCGGGTCAGCGCAGGATGCCGGCCCGGCGCGCGTCCTGGATCCAGGACGGGAACTCCGACAGGAGCCGGTCGTACAGCTCGGGGTCGGAGAGCGTGTCGATGTCGTCGACCGCGAAGAAGCCGACGTTGTCGACGGGGCGGCCGGGCAGGGTGTCGAAGCGTTCCAGTACCCCGTAGTCGGCCCGGCCGAGGCCGATGAACTGCCAGAAGACCGGCTCCTCCACGGCAGCGCGCAGTTCCCGTTCGATCGCGTCGTTGCGGTAGACCCCGCCGTCGGAGAAGAACAGGACCAGCGTCGGTTCGGCCGCCGGATGGTCGCGGACGAACGCCCGTACCTCCGCGATGACCTTCTGTTCCTCGTTGCCGATGCCGACGGCGCGCATGTCGACCTGGCCGGGGACCAGTCCCTTGGGCGGCTTGCGGCGGCCGAAGAGACTGAACTCCCCGCCGCGCACGTGCAGGCGCAGCCACTCGGGCAGGTCGCCGATCGTCAGGTCGGGCAGCCGCGCCGGGTGCGAGGCGAACGTCCAGGCCTGCATCTCCCCGTCCTCGTCGAGCTGGGCGGCGACGGCGGCCATCCGTTCGGCGACGCCCGCGACGGTGCCGCGGTGGTAGAGACCCGCCATCGAGCCGGACGCGTCGAGGACGAGGAGGACCCGGGCGGACAGACCGGTGACGCCCCGCTTGCTCAGGCTGACGGCGACCTGCCGCTTGCGCAGGGACAGGCGTTCGCGCACGTCGGAGGGCAGCCGCTCCTCCCCCTTGGTGAACCGTACGGTCGGCTCGCCGGGCGCGATCGCAGGCGCGGGGCGCGCGGGGGCGGCGACCGGCGGCTGCGGCTGCGGCTGCGGCTCGTCCACGGTGATGCCGAAGTCCGTCGCGAGGCCGGCCAGCCCGCTGGCATACCCCTGGCCGACGGCCCGGAAGCGCCACGCCCCGGAGCGCCGGTAGAGCTCGCCGCTCACGAACGCGGTCTCCGGGCCCGCCCGCATGTCGAAGCGGGCCAGCTCGACCCCGGACGTCGCGTCGAGGAGGATCAGGTGGAGCCCGGGCACCTGCCCGAAGCTCCCTCCGTCCGCCGACGCGCAGAGCAGGACCCGTTCGACACCGGGTTCCACCGCGGCCAGGTCGACGGCGACGGTGTCGGCTCCGGGCCGCTTGCCGAGGTGGCGCACGGCTCCGGAGGCGTGCCGGGGCTGGTTGTAGAAGACGAAGTCGGCGTCGGAGCGGACGCGTCCGCCGCCGGTCAGCAGCAGCGCGGACGCGTCCACGTCCGGCACCCCGGGCCCGGCCGCCCAGCCGAGGACGGCCCGGACACCGGTCGAGGTGATCGGCAGGTTGGCGCCTTTGTCCATGAGGGTCACGGTGTCCAGTCTGCCGCTCCGCCCCTACGGGCGGTAGCCGGTGGTCAGTTCCGCGACGGACGTCCGGCGGGTGCCGCCCGCCCCCGGTCCGCCGTGACCCGACCGAGCGCGATGCCCCCTAGGGGGTGTCGTCACATTCGTTCCTGCCGTGCGGCGCCCGGCACGCACGGCCCGCCCTCCGGGCGTACGAACCGACTTTGACGACACCCCCTAGCCACGGCACAGCGCCGTGTCCACGACCGCCTCCACGCGCCGCGTGCCCGATGTCTCGGCCGGAACAGTGGTCACCGCGATGTTCACGGCCCGACGGCCGTCGTCGGTCACTCCGCCGCGGGTCTCGTATCCCACGATGTCGCCGCCGTGGCCCCAGTAGACGCCGCCGCAGGACAGCTTCCTGCTCATGAGACCCAGGCCGTAGTGGGCACCGGTATCCCCAACCGGCACGGTGGTGCGCATCTGGGCGAGCTGGGCGTCCTCCAGGAGGTCGCCGCGGAGGAGCGCGGTGAAGAACCGGTTGACGTCGGAGTTGGTGGAGATCATCTGTCCCGCCGCCCACCCCGCCGAGGGGTCGATCTCCGTGGAGTCGCGCAGCTCTCCCCCCGGCATCACGCGGTAGCCCCTCGGGTGGGGTTTCCGGATGGTCTTGTCTCCGGGGCCGGGGAAGTAGGTGTCGCGCAGCCCGATGCGCTGGACGACACGCCGGTCGATCTCCTCGACGAGGGGCCGGCCGGTGACCTTCTGGACGATCAGGCCGGCGACCACGTAGTTCGTGTTGCTGTAGCTCCACTGCTCCCCGGGCTCGAACTCGGCCTTGTGCTTCAGGGCGATGTCGACGAGGTCCCGGGGCTCGAAGTACCGGTGCGCGATCTCGTCGTCGCTGATGTGCACCCCGTAGTCGGGGAGTCCGCTCGTGTGCTGCAGGAGCTGTCGGACGGTGATGCGGCCCCCGTCGATTCCGTCCCCGCGCAAGAGCCCCGGAAGATGTGTGTCGACCCGGTCGTCGAGGCCGATCTTTCCCTCGCCGACCAGCTGGAGCAGGACCACCGCGACGAACGTCTTGGTGTTGCTGCCGATCCGCACCTGACCGTTCCCGGGCACCTTCGCGCCGGTGGCCAGGTCGCCGACCCCCGCCGTGTACGTCCGGTCAGGGCCCGCCCCGCCCCTGACGGCTGCCAGCGCGGCGGGCTGGCCGTCCCGCACCAACGCGTTCAGACCTTGCTGCACGCCGTCCGGCCGCGCGGCGGCGAACGACGTGGTCGGTGCCAGGAGGCCGGCGGTCACGATGGCGGCGGCCAGCGCGGCCACCGCCGCCGGCGCTCCGCGGCGCCCGCCGCTCCGCCGCTCGGTGGACCGGGGCCGGTGCCGTGTCTGCTCGCTCATGAGTCAACTCCGTGGGATCGCGGGGTCCTGCCGACCCCTCCTGCCGCCCGTCGACCGGGCAGGACACGATCATGGGTTCACAGGACTCCCCCGCACATCACGGGAAGGCGGGAGAACTGCCTCCCCCGATCGGGGGAGGCCGCGGATGAGCCGCCCGTACATACTGGGCGATCATGATCAAGGGACTCCGGCCACTGCTGCGCCGCTCCACGTACGCCGGTGCGCTGTTCGCCTTCGGCGGCGTTCTCGCGAGCCTTCCCCTGCTGCCCTTCGCGATGATGCCCGCGCTGGCGTGGCGATCCGCTCCCGAAGGCGTGCAGTTCGTCGTGGTGTTGCTCGTCTGGGCCGCTCTGATCGGTCTGGTCGGACTCGCCCGCACCACACGGCGGGTGCTGGTCGTGTCCGCCCGGCGGCTGCTCGGGGTGCAGCTTCCCGAGCCCGTCGCCGTGCGGGTGTCCGGGAGTTCGCCGGCCGGACCGGCTCTCACCGTGCCGGACCGGGCCGCTCCGTCCCGCGCCGACCGCTGGCGCACTCCGCTCTGGCTGCTGCTGCACGTGACACTCGGATGGACGGGCGCGCTCACCAGCGGTCTGCTGCTCTTTGCAGGCCTCACCCTGCCCGGTGGATGGCTCGGCGCCACGGTGCGACTGAGCCTGTTCGGACGGTCGGTTCGGGTGGAGGGCGGCTGGCAGAGCTGGGCGGTCGGCGCCTGCTGCCTGCTCCTCGCGGCCGCCCTGTGCGTGCTGGTGACGAAGGCCCTGCGGTGGTCGGCGCCCCGGCTGCTCGGCCCGTCCGCGGCCGAGCGGCTCGCGCTGGCGGCCGAAAGGGAACTGCGCCTGGCCGAACGCAACCGACTGGCGCACGAGTTACACGACTCGATCGGGCACACCCTGACGACCACCACGATCCAGGCGGCGGTGGCCGGCGAAGTGCTCTCGGACGACCCGGCCGCGGCGAGGGCCGCGCTGCGCAGCATCGAGGACTCCGCCCGGGCCGCCCTGGAAGACCTGGACTACGTGCTCGGCCTCCTGCGCGAGAGGGACACCGAGCCGGCGCCGACCCGGTCCCTGGCCGATCTCCCCGAACTGCGCGACAGGGTGCGGCACACGGGCTCGGTGGTGGAGTGGGAGCTGACCGGGGATCTGACCCGGGTGCAGGGAACGCTCTCACGGGCGGCGTACCGGATCCTGCAGGAGGGGCTGACGAACGCGATGCGGCACGGAGCGGGCGGGCCGATAGAGGTCCGCGTGGCGGCCGCTCCGGAGGGACTGGAGCTCGGTGTGGTCAACACGATCGGTACGGGTACGCGTACGGGTACGGGCCGGGTCCGCGGGCGTGCCTTTCCGGCGTCCGGACACGGTCTGCCCGGCCTCGCCGAGCGCGTGCGGTTGCTGCACGGCGAGTTCGCCGCCGGCCCGGACGGCCCGCGGCACTGGCGGCTGTCCGTCAGGCTGCCCGTACGGTGGTCGCCGTGACCGATCCCGGCAACACGTCCGTGACGCTTCTGATCGCGGATGACGACGAGGTGACCCGGAGCGGCCTGCGCACGCTGCTCGGGGCGCAGCCCGGGCTCACCGTGGTCGGAGAGGCCTCCGACGGTGTCGAGGCGGTCGAGCAGGCGCGGCTGCTGCGTCCGGACGTGGTCCTGATGGACGTACGGATGCCCCGGCGCAACGGGATCGAGGCCACCCGGCACCTCCTCGCCGAGCCGGGCGGACCGGGCGGGGCCGCTTGGCCGCCCCGCCCGGACGGGGCTGCCGGAGCACCGAAGGTCGTGGTGATCACGACCTTCGAGAACGACGACTACGTGACCGCCGCGCTCAGCGCCGGGGCCAGCGGCTTCGTGCTCAAGCGGCTTCCGGTCCGGCAGATCGCGGAGGCGGTGCGCGTGGTGGCGGCGGGAGAGGCGATCCTCTTCCCGGCGACCCTGCGCCGGATGGTCGCTCCCCGTCCGCTGGACTCCGCCGCGGCCCTGCCGAAGGCGGCCCTGACGGGGCGGGAGGAGCAGGTCCTGCGGCTGATGGCCACCGGCCTGTCCAACCCGGAGATCGCGGAGTCCCTCACGGTGAGCCTGGAGACGGTCAAGACGCACGTCGGCAACGTGCTGACGAAACTCGGCGCGCAGAACCGGACCCACGCGGTGGTCATCGCGTACGAGTCCGGACTGGTCGCTCCCCGGTTCACGGGCTGAGGCTCCAGACGCCCCGGGCCTTGGGCCTTGGGCCTTGGGCCTTGGGCCTTGGGCCTTGGGCCTTGGGCCTTGGGCAGCACCACAGCAGACAGACGATCAGTCCACGGCAGCCGGGGAGGAGCCGCCCGCCACCACGAGCCGGGGCGTGCCCGTGCCGTCGGCGGGGACGGACCAGACGTCGCTCGCCCTGCCTCGCTGGCCCGGCAGGGCGTAGCCGACGGTCGTGTCGTCCAGCCAGGCGGCCTGGTCGTCGACGCTGTGCGGTTCGGCGAGCGGGAGTTCGCCCAGGGTCGCCAGGTCGAGGACGAACAGCCGCCAGGGGGCCGCCGGGTCGTCGGAGACCCGCTTCTTGAAGGCGATCCGGGTGCCGTCGGGCGACAGGGACGGGCATTCGGCGTTCTCGCGCAGCGCCTTGGCCGACCAGTTCCGAAGGTCCCCCTCGACGAGGTGGGTACGGCCGCCGGTCGAGACCGTGGCGTAGAAGCGGTTGTCGTCCCGCGCGAAGGTGACACCCCAGTAGTTGACGTCGGCGGCGTGGTGACGGGCCCCGCCGAGGGTCAGCGGGATGTCCTCCATCGACTTGACCAGGTAGCCGGTGCGCATGTCCAGGATCGAGGTCCGGGTGGAGAAGGCGGAGGTGGCGTAGGAGTCACCGGTCGCGAACGTGGTCCAGGACAGCAAGTGGCCCGAGGCGGACACCCGGGCCCGGTTGGGGATGCCGGCGACGGTCACCCGGCGGATCTCGCGCAGCTGCCGGTCCGTCACCAGTGCCTCGGTGCGGGCGGGCAGGCCGGGGAGCCCCCGCAGGCACAGCACCCGGTTCGCGGCGGCGTGGAACCGGTCGCAGGCGGGGCCGCCCCGCGCGCCCGCTCCCCCGCGACCGGACGCGTGCGCGATCCGCCCGGTGGCCGCGTCGCGGAAGTAGAGCCCGGGTGCGGCCAGGGCGAACGAGCCGTCGACGCCCTGCCGGGAGGCCTGTTCGCGGTGACGGGCGTGCAGGACGTACCCGAGGGAGCCGCCGGCGAGGAGGAGCACGGCGAGGGCGACCAGGGCGGTACGCAGCTTCTGTCGGCGGGGTGTCACGGCTCCTCCGATGCGCGGGCGGGCGAGGGGGCGGCGGTTGCGGAGGCGGGCAGGATCCGCCAGGCGGCGGAGAGGGCCGCGGTGAGGGCGAGCGCCGCCGCCCACACGGCGGGCCCCTGCCCCCAGAAGGTCCAGGCGGCCCCGAATCCGGCCGCGCCGAGGAGCCGGGCCAGTGCCTGGCCGGTCTGGAGCACCGCGATCCCGCCGGCCCTGCCACGGGTGGGGAGGAGGGGGCCGGCGAGCGCGATCAGGACCCCGTCCGTGCAGGCGTAGAAGACGGCCAGGAGGACCAGGACGGCCGCGATGCTGGGCGGGCCGAGGGGCAGCAGCAGGGTGGCGTACGCGCCGAGCAGCGCGGCGTGCCCGAGCAGGAACGGCAGTCGGCGTCCGCGGGAGTCCGCGATCCGGCCCACCGGGACGGCGAGCAGCAGGTAGCCGGCGGCGGCGCCGAGGGGCAGCAGGGGGAAGAGGGCGGGCGCCAGGTCGAGCCCGCGCTGGATCATCAGGTAGAGGAAGGCGTCGCCGATGGTGGCGGCGCCCAGCAGCACCGCGGCGCCCAGGACGCGGCGGAACACCGGGTCCCGCAGCGGCCTCACCGGCGGCGGTGCCGGGGAGGGGGCGGTACGGCCGGTAGCGGTCACGGCGGTGGTGGTGACGGTGGCGGTAGTGGTGACGGTGGCCGGAACGTACAGGACGAGGAGCAGCACCCCGAACAGCCCGGCGCAGAAGCTGACGACGAACACCGCGTCGTAGGCGTCGGCGGTGGCCCACAGGACCGCGAACGCGGCGAGCGGGCCGAGGAGCGCCCCGGTGGTGTCCATGGCGCGGTGCACGCCGAAGGCCCGGCCGAGGGCCTCCGGCGGGACGCTGAGCGAGATCAGGGCGTCGCGCGGGGCGGTGCGGATCCCCTTGCCGAGCCGGTCGGCGGCGAGGGAGGCCGCGATGCCCGTGGCGGCTCCGCCGGCGAGGAGCAGGCCCAGCCGGGAGAGCGCGGACAACAGGTATCCGGCACCCGCGATCTGCTTATGCCGGCCTCCGCGGTCGGCGAGCCGGCCGCCGAGCAGCCGTACGCACGCGGTCGCGGCGTTGAACATGCCGTCCAGGAACCCGAACTGGAGCGGAGACAGGCCGAGTCCGAGGACGAGGTAGAGGGGCAGCACGGCCGTGACCATCTCGGAGGAGACGTCGGTGACGAGGCTGACCGCGCCGAGCGCGAAGACGGCGGCGGGGACGCGCCGCCGGGCCCCCGGGGTGCGGGGCGGCGCGTCCGGGCGGCCGGTACGGGCCAGGTACATCAGTGGCAGCTGTACTTCGGGCTCGTGTCCTTGACCTGGCCGTCGCTGCCGACGTAGGTCCAGCCGTACCCGGAGTCGGTGAACTCCAGCTTGAGGACGCCGTACTGGCCGCTGATCCGCTTCTGGCTGTTGGGCTGGACCTCCTCGATCGGGTAGGGCTCGGCGCCGCCCATCCCGCCGACGACCTCCACGATGCCGCTCGCGGTGGCCTTGCCGTCGGGGTCCTGCGGGGCGAACCGCTCGTAGTGGTGGTCGTGCCCGTTCAGGACCAGGTCGGCCTTGGCGCCGTAGAGGATCTTCCACACCGGCTTGGAGACCGGATCGTTGCCGTGTCCGCCCGAGGAGAAGAGCGGATGGTGCCAGTAGGCGGCCACGCAGGGCCTGGTGTTGGCGGCCAGGTCGGCCTTGAGCCAGTCGGTCTGGGCCTTCTGGTCGAAGGAGTTGGAGTCGAGGGCGACGAAGTGCCAGTTGCCCTCGTCGAAGCTGTAGTAGCTCTTGCCCTGCGGGTAGGCGATGCTCCCGAAGTAGGCCTTGTAGCCGGCGAGGGTGCCTGCCGGGTCGTACGTCTCGTGATTGCCGGGTACCGGGCGGGTCTTCGCCTTGAAGGCGCCCCAGGTCTTGTCGTAGTAGGCCCGGAAGTCGGCGATCCGGGCGTCGTCGTACTGGTTGTCACCCATCGTCAGATAGAACTTCGGGTCGATCTGCCGGGCGAGGGAGGCGGTCTTCGGGTGGGCGCAACCGCTGTCGGAGGCGGTGCACTGTGCGGCGATGTCGCCGGCGGCGACCACGGTGAAGGCGCCCGCCGGGGGCGGTCCGCCGCCGGGCGTGCCGTACACCTCGGCCTCGAACAGCGAGTAGCCGTACGCCGTTCCGCGGGCGGTGCCGTGGATGCGGAGGTAACGGCCCTTGCCCGCGAGGCCGGTCCAGTCGTCGGTGCCACCGTTGCCCGCGCGTTCCTCGGCGAGGGTGGTCCACGTGGCCCCGTCGTCGGAGACGTCGATCCGGTAGGCCTTGGCGTACGCGGCCTCCCAGGTCAACCGGACCCGCGTGACGGCGGATCCGGCTCCGAGGTCGACCCGGATCCACTGCGGGTCCTTGCCCTCGGCGCTGGCCCAGCGGGTGGTGGCGGAGCCGTCGAAGGCGTTGGCGGCCGCGAGCGAGGCGCTCTCGGCGGAGGAGGCGGTGGCGGGCTTCCCGCGCGAGATGAGCGGGTCGGCGGCGGCTCCGGCCCGACCGGGCCACGCGAGCAACAGCCCGCCGAGGAGCGCGAGGACGCCGGTGAGCACGAGGAGGAGGGTGCGGGGGCGGGTGCGTAACGGGCGGGCGCGTAACAGGGGGGTTCGAGCGGAGGCATGGAGGTGCATACCTGGACTCCCTGAATTCGGGGACGGCGAGAGCTGGACTCCGGTGCGGGGCGCCGGCCCGGCACCGGGAACGGGCAGGGGGCAGCGCCACGGCGGCCGGGTCAGAGCTCTCAACTGAGCGCGTCATGCCCGGTAAGTGGGCACCGCGCCAAGCCGCCGACCGGGAGCGTATCGGATAGGAAGGTTTCCTACCAGTAGTGCGGCAGGCCCCTCGCGCGGACCTCGCGGAGTCCTCTACGGGACCGCCCACGGGCGGAGGCGGGGGTGGCTGCGGGGGCTCCGCCGGCGAGCGGGCAACACCGTACGACCACCCCGCGGCGGGGGGCGTACGCCGAACGCCTCCGCGCCGCGGGCGGCGCGGTGCACGGAGCGGGGGCGTCGCCCTGCCGCTCGGGTGCGCGGGTACCGCGCACTACCGGGGCGCGCCCGGCGCCAGGGCGGGGCGGGGTGCGGACAACAGAGAGCAGGGAACGGGGAGCGGGGTTCGGTCCGACGGTCAGCCGGAGGCGGGGACCAGCACGACGGCCGTCCCGTAGGCGCACACCTCGGTCCCGACGTCGGCCGCGTCGGTGACGTCGAAGCGCATCATGAGCACCGCGTTGGCTCCGCGCGCCTTGGCCTGCTCGATGAGCCGGTCCATGGCCTGGTTCCGGGTCTCCACCAGGGTCTTGGTGAGGCCCTTGAGCTCTCCGCCGATCATGGACTTCAGGCCCGCGCCGATCTGGCTGCCGAGGTGGCGGGAGCGCACGGTGAGGCCGAAGACCTCGCCGATGACCCGCTCGACCCGGTAGCCGGGAACGTCGTTGGTCGTCACGACGAGGACGCCCGTCTGCTGGGCCCCGGGGCCGCCGCCGTAGTCGTCGATTCCCATGGCACCCACTCTGGCGCCGCGGAGCACCGTCCGCATCCGGAGCGGCAGGCGGCGGCGCGCGGCGCGGCGGTCAGCGGCTCCGCCCGCCCGGACCGGGTCCGGAGCGGCTCGCCGAGCTCCCGTCCGGCCGGGGTACGGGGATCCGCAGCCTGACGTCGAGACCCCCTCGGGGGCGGGCCCTGCGGTCACCGTGCCGCGGGAGACGGCCGCCCGCTTCCGCACCCGGTCGACCCCGACCCGTGGTGTTCCCGACAGCGGCATGGTGGAGGGGATCCAGAGGGAGCCGACGGCGTACACGGCCTCGCCGGCGACCGGTGACGCGGTTCGGAGCCGGACCGCCGCCGGGCGTGCGGACAGCTGTACGTCAACCCCTGGGTGTACAACCCTGGTGGTACGGGGCCGCCCCCCGAGGGGGTAGCCGGGTTTCAACCCGTGGATGGGCGCGGGCGGATGCTGTCCGGCCGTAGATTTGCCGGCGCCGGTCCACGGGCCGGCGCGGGCCCCTCCCCTCGGGGCGCGCCGCGGGGGCCTTCACGGACGGGGGGGGTCACCGGCCCCGCCACCCAAGCCCCCGCGCGGTGGGGGCGGCGGGGGGCGGGG
>NZ_JBVJGW010000028.1:83175-101660 GCF_055587105.1 Streptomyces sp. NPDC048461
CCGCCGGGGCCCCGCCCCCGGCCCCGGCGCGGCCGGCCCCCCCCCCCCGGGGCCGCCCCGGCGCGGCGGGCCGCGGGGGGGGCCCCCCCCCCCCCCGCCTCCGTACGCCCCGGCGCGGAGGGGCCGGGCCGGCGGGGGCCGGTTCAGGCCGGCCAGGCGGTGGAGCGGGTGCCGAGGAGGCGGAAGCGGGCCGAGGCGACCTCGTAGCAGAACAGGCCGTCGCCCGTGTAGGTGCCGTTGGCCTGCTCGAAGGCGTAGCGCTTGGAGACGCCCTCGTACGTCGTCGCGCGCAGGGTGGGCACGAGGTCGCCGCGGCCGACCTGGGCGCGGTTCAGGTCCTGCGCGCAGCGGGCGAGCAGGTGGACGGCGTCGTACGCCTCGGCCGCGTGGAGCGGCGCCGGCCGGCCGTGACGGGCGCGGAAGGCGGTGTCGAAGGCGCGGGCCGGGGCCGGGGCGGCGGCCGACGACGGGTCCACCGCGGTCGAGACCAGCAGCCAGCCCTCGGCACTCTCCCCCGCCTCCTGGAGGAAGCGGAGGTCGTGGACGGCCTGGGTGGCGACGGTCCGCCCCCGGTAGCCGGCCGCGGTGAGCGCCCGGGCGAGACGGGCCGCGCCGGACGGGCCGCCGCCGTAGAGGACCGCGCCCGCGACGGCGTGCACGGCGTCCCGGGCGACCGCCGTGTGGTCGGCGTCCGCCGCGACGGTCGCCGGGGTCACGGGGCTCTTGCCCGCGCGCAGCGCCTCGCTGAGGAAGCGGGTGGTCTGCCAGCCGTACGTCGTGCCGTCGTCCACGAGCAGGGTGGTGCCGCGGTCCCGGCCGGTGAGGTATTCGGCGACGGGCCGCATCTGGTAGGCGTCGTTGGGGCGCAGGCAGGTGTAGACGCGGCTGAGGTGGGTGGTGTCGCCGTCCGTGACGGTCAGGACGGGGAGTCCCGCCTTGTCGTAGGGGGTGAGGGCCGCGCCGACGGCGGGTCCCGCGGTCGCGGCGAGTACGGCCACGACGGAGGGGTCGGCGGCCAGGGCGGCGGCCGCCGCGGCCGCGGGTCCGGGAGCGCCCTGGTCGTCGGCCTCGACCAGCCGGAAGGAGAACGGCAGGTCGTCGCGGGCGGACAGCTGTTCCACGGCCAGCAGCGCTCCGTCCCGCTGGGCCTGGCCCGCTGCCCGGCCGGGACCGGTCAGGTCGGCCTGGAGGCCGATGGCGAGGGCGGGTCGGGGTGCTGCGCCCTTGCGGTCGGGGCCGGAGCCGTTGCCGTCGGGGCCGGAGCCCTTGCCGTCCGGAGCGGTCCGGTCCCCCAGCAGCCAGGCAGCCGTGCCCCCGCCGCCGCCGAGCAGGGTCACGGCGGCCGCGCCGAGCAGGATCCGGCGGCGGGGGCGCGGGGGCGCGGCCAACGGTGCGGGCGGGGCGTCGACGGGAGCGGGGGCGGTCGGCGCCGTCGCCCGGGTCGGCTCGATGTCCGGCAACTGCAGCATCCGGGCGGAGCGTTCGGCGATCAGCTGGAGCAGCGGAGCGGGCAGCCAGGGGCCTTCGGCGTCCCGGACGAGCGCGTCCCGCAGCCCGGCGGCCGTGGGACGGTCGCCCGGCGCCTTGGCGAGGCAGGCCGCGACCACGTCCAGCAGTCCGTGCGGGATGCCCGTGGTGTCGGCCGTGTCGTGGACCGTGCGGAACAGCATCGCCTCCACGGGGCCGGATCCGAACGGCCGCCGCCCGGTGGCCGCGTACGCCAGCACGCACCCGAGGGAGAAGACGTCGCTCGGCGGTCCGACGTGCCCGCCCTGGGCCTGTTCCGGGGAGAGGAAGCCGGGCGAGCCGATCACGACGTCGGTGGCGGTGAGCACGGTGTCGTCCAGGGCCCGCGCGATGCCGAAGTCGATCAGGCGGGGCCCGTCGGTGGCGAGCAGCACGTTGGCGGGCTTCACGTCGCGGTGGACGAGCCCGGCCGCGTGGACGGCGCCGAGGGCTTCCGCCAGCCGGGCTCCGAGGAAGCGGACGCTGTCCGGCGGGAGCCCGCCGGAGCGGGCGACGGCGTCGCTCAGCGCGGGCCCGGGGACGAACTCCGTGGCGAGCCACGGCGCGGGGGCCTCGGTGTCGGCGTCCACGACCGGGACGGCCCAGCGGCTGCGGACCTTGCGGGCGACCGCCACCTCCCGCCGGAAGCGGACCCGGAAGGCGGGGTCGTCGGCGTACTCGGCCCGGACCAGTTTGACGGCGGCGAGCGCACCGCCGGCCGAGCGGCCGAGCAGGACCACTCCCATACCGCCGGATCCGAGCCGCCCGAGCGTGCGGTATCCGCCGACCCGTGCGGGGTCGGTGGGGTGCAGCGGCTGCATCAGCGGGCGCTCCCGCCGGAGGGGGCGCGGGGGGTCACTTCAGCTCCAGCTCGACGCGGTACAGGGCTTTGGCGCCGCCCTCGGCGGCCACCGGCAGCAGGTCCCGGACCTGATGGCCCCGGGCTCCCTTGACGGACAGCGCCATCACCACCGTACCGATGCGGGACTTGACCCATACGTAGGACTGCGGGCCGCCCGATTCGGCGGACGTGTACGCGCCCGACTCGAACATCGAGGCGTCGGCGTTGAGCACCGACTCCTTCGGCTGGTGCATCGACATCAGTCCGCGGAGGAACTGGCCGCCGCCGAGGTCCTGGTCGGGGCAGCGGAAGCTCTGCTGCACGGTGTCGCTCATGTCGCGGTCGGCCGCGGCCGCGTCCCGGTGCACGGTGAGCGTGACGGAGCCGAGCAGCCGCCCCTTGCCGTCCTTGGCCGGCATGTCGATCCTCCGCGTGTAGCTGTCCAGCACGTCGGCCGGAAGGGCGCCGCGCGACCAGGCGCAGTCGGCCGACAGGACGGGCCAACTGCCGCCGCTCTCGTACGGATCGTGTGCCACCATGCCCGCCGACCAGGAGTCCGGGTCGAGCGCGGCGGCGCGGGTCAGGCGGCGCGCCTCCTGCGCGGTCCGCGGGACGCGGGCGGGGTCGGGCGTGAAGGTGTACGCCGTCGGCAGCGTGCCCGGGGGCGTGGAACCGGAGGGTGCCGGGGTCCCGCCGGGTGCGGTGGTCGGCGTGCCGGCGGGTCCGCCCGTCACCGGGCCGGACGCGGTGGCCGTCGGCCCCGGTTTCGCGGCGGTGTCGCCGCCGGCTCCGCAGCCCGCGAGGGCCAGCGCCCCCGCCAGTGTTCCGCCCAGTGCCCCCGCCAACGCGCGCGCACGCCGCATGACCGCCCCCTGAACCCTCGTCGGACCTTCGTCCGCCCCCGTGTGGATCTCACCGTAGCGAGCGCGGGGGCGGCTCATCCTGAGTACGCGGACCCAGCCGTCTGAGTACGAGCGCGCCCCCTCCGGGGCACGGCGGGTCCGCGAACCGCCCAAGAGGGACGGATTGGGCATTTCGGGCTAAACGACGGTGAGTCAGCGGAGCTGCGGGGCCCGGCGTCGTCATAGTCGACCCTGGCAACCGCCTGGTTGCCGTCCCGCGCCGCACGTCGCGGCCGGGTGCACGTCTTCGTAGAGGAGCCGGCTCATGCTGAAGCCCACCAGGACCATCCTCGCTCTCGCCGCCGGAAGCCTGGTTCTCGGCCTGGTCGGGACGGGCGCCGCCATCGCGGACGAGAACCCGATGGCCGGGGCGCCGTCGCAGGCCTCCGTGGTCCGGGACGGCGACGCCGTCGGCCGGGTCGTCTCGAAGGGCCCGCTGAAGGTCCGCAGCAAGCCGTCCACCCGCTCGCGGATCGTCGGCCAGGTGTACCCGAACCGCAAGGTCGAGATCGAGTGCAAGAAGTACGGCGAGTCCGTCGACGGGAACCGCCTCTGGTACCGCCTGGACGGCCGCAACGGTGACGTGGAGAACGGCAACGGCGGCATGGACGACCGCGAGGACGGGCGCCAGGACGGCCGCCAGGACGGACGTCAGGACAGCCGCCAGGACAGCCGTGACGACGTCAGGGCCGGCGACGGCGACCGCTGGGTCTCCGCCCGCTGGGTCAAGAACCTCTCCCCGGTGCGGTTCTGCCGCTGACCGGCTCCCCGCCGAAGTCCCCGTGCGCCCGGTGCCCGCTCAGGGCGCCGGGCGCACGGCGCGCGGGCCCACGCACGCGGCCCCGTATGCCCGGACCCGCTCGCGCAGTTCACGGTCGGCGGTCACCACGGTGCAGCCGCGCTCCGCGCAGGCCGCGGCGAGCTCCACGATCAGGTCGTCGCCGCTGCCGGACGCCGATTCCACGCGCACGCCCGGTACGGACTCGACGCCGCGGGCCGCTCCTTCGACGACGAGGACGACCTCCTCATCGCCCTCCCACCCGGCGAGCCGGTCGCGCAGCCGCTCCGCGGCGCCCCGGCGGTCGCGCCACCAGCCGTCCGGAACCGAGCCGACGACGTTCGCTCCGTCCACGATCAGTACGCGGGCCACGGCGACTAGAAGTCCCCGTAGTTGACCTGCCAGGTGGGCAGGCCCATCCGGCGCCAGACCGCGACCACCCGGTCCCGGTCGTCGAGGGACACCCGCACCGCGTACCGGTGGCGCACGTGCGCGTCGAAGAGCTCCGCCTTCACCACGTCGTCGCGGCGCCCGTCGCCGGCCGCCCGCATCCACAGTTCGTCGTACGGCACCTCGTGCCGGCGCAGCCAGGACTCGGTCTGCGGCCGGTGCTCCTCGCTGCGTCCCGACAGCAGCACGATGGTGTCCCCGTCGGCTCGCCGGAAGGCGTCCAGGGCGTGCTTGACCGACTCGTTGAGCAGGTCGAGCTCACAGCGCGAGAAGTCGTACGGGCCGCGGTCGCCGGTCAGCGCGAGCGTCCCGTCGATGTCGCACATCACCGCGGACGGCAGGGCCGGATCGGGGACGTACTCCGTCACGGGCGGCACGGCCGCGCCGGAGCCGCCGTTCATCCACTCCGCCGTCAGCCGCCAGCCGCCCTTGCGGACCTGTCGGTGCTTCTCGGCCAGGATCCGGATGATCTCCTCGCCGACCGGGCGCTCCCGGGCCGCGTCCCGGCGCAGGCACTCCTCCAGGGGGACGTCGGTGAAGTCGTGCACGACGAAGGTCGCCAGACCGCCGACGGCGGCCTTGAGCCGCTTGGGGATGTGCTTGGTCAGGTGGGTGTTGTCGACGACCACGTCGAAGCCGCCGTCGACGGCCGCGCGGAGCGCCGCGTCCTGGACGGCCAGCACCGTCTGTTCGTGCGCGAAGCTGCGGCCCCGCTCGGGGTCCGGCAGGTCGAGCATGCTCCGCAGGTCGTCGAGGTTGACGCGGCGCATGCGCCCGCCGGCCTCGGCCTGCAGGGCGCGCGCGGCCGTCGTCTTGCCCGAGGCCGGCAGGCCCGTCATGACGTGCACGACGGGCAGCGGGGCCTCCTCGGCGGCGGCGAGCGCCTCGGCCGCGGCGGCGGTCCCGGGCGCGGCCTGGGCCTCGGCTTCAACTTCGGCCTCGGCTTCGGCCGCGGGCTCGGGTGTCTCCTGGGACACGGGTCAGTTCTCCTCGTCGTTCGTGAAGGGGGCGGCGGTCTCGGGCCGGACGAAGCGCCAGACGACGAGGTCGGTGGACCTGCCGTCCAGGCGCAGGAACATCGCCGCGCGGATCCCGCCGTCGGGCAGCTCCCTGGCGGCGCGGGCGAAGGCGCCCCGGTCGGCGGCCAGGTGCGCGAGTCCCGCGAACGCCTCGTCGACCGCACGCTCGCGAAGCGCGGCCTCGGCCTCCAGGCGGGCGACGACCTCGCGGACCCAGTGGTCGAACTCGTCGGGCACCTGCTCCAGCAACGCGTCGAGCGGCTTGCCCTCGGCCGCCTCGACGTCCTCGACCCGGCAGTTCAGGCCCTGGGCGAGCTGCTTGGCGGGCAGGCCGGCGAACCGCTGGACGCCGTGGGACCGCCAGATGTCCCGCTCGGTGACGCCGGTGAGCACCTTGTGCAGGCGTACGTACTCCGACAGCTTGGCCTTCGCCCGGACGCCCGAGGCGAAGCGCAGCACGAAGCCCTCGGCCTGGGTGCCGGTCGCGGGGGCGCCGCCGGGCAGGGTGTTGGAGTCGGCGAGCGCGATCAGCTCGTCCAGGGGCATCGCGGGCCACACGGTGACGACGGACCCGATCCCCTCCCAGCGGGGCGCGGCCTCGGCGAGCGGCACCTCGGCGCCGTCCGTCGTGAAGGCGGCGAGCAGGACGAGGTCCCGGCGGTCGCCGTAGTCGACGACGATGCGGTTCTGCGGGTGGAGGACCTCCGCGAGGTAGGTCGTCCCCGGCACGAGCGCCGTGGTGTCCCGCGCGTCGAGATGGCGCTGCGCCCAGGTGGCCTGGGTGCTGGTGAAGGACCCCTTGGAGGCGGCACGCCAGCGGCCCGCGTAGTGGAAGACGACCGCGAGGCTGCCGTCGACCTTGTCGTAGACCTCGAACGGCTCGTCGGGCAGGGAGGGTGCGTACGGCTGCCCCGACTCGTGTTCGCCGACGTTGAAGAACTTCGGCAGCGGCAGCGCGACGATCGCACCGGTGGCGTCGTCGGCGACGAGTCCGCGGCAGCGGGTGGTGACCTGGTTCCAGACGCGCTCGTACTGGGCCGTCCGCGTGTACGTGTAGATGGACAGCGGCAGTTCGGGGTGCGCCTTGCGGGTCACGTACCCGGCGTCGATCGAGGCGGCGAGCTCCTGCGCGGGCATCAGGTCGTGCAGAGTCAGGTGGTCCTGGCTCATTGGGGTCCTCCCGGATTGAGATGGTCCATTCTCACGTGCGGGAGGGGCTGCCCGGTACTCGATTACGACGGGGCCGAGCCCGTGGCCGGGCGGTTGGTGTCCGGCGCTCGGTACGGGGCTCTTGGTACGGGACGCTCGGTACTGGGCTCTCGGTACGGGTGCTCAGCGCGACAGCCGGGTGCCGCACCTGGTGCAGAAGCGGGCGTCCCGTTCGGCGGCCAGGCGGCCGCACTCCGCGCAGACCCGGTCCAGGAGGCACGCCGTCTCTCCCGCGCCGCCGTCCTGGTCGGCCGCGCGGACGGCGGGGGGCGGGCGGCGGCGGTGCGCGGTGGCGTAGGCCAGCCCCTCGGCGCCGGCCCGCACGGAGCGGACGGTCCCGGCCGGGAGCCAGGCGACGGATCCGGGGACGAGCTCCAGGACGGCGTCCGGGGTGCGGAGTTCTCCCGTACCGGAGACGACGACGAGCAGGACGCCGAGCACCGTGTCGGTGTGGTCGCCGATGCCGGCGCCGGGGCCGAACCGGACCAGGTTCGCGTCGAGGTCGCGGGCGCAGTCGCCGAGCGCCCACACGACGCCGGTCGGCGCGTCGCCGGCGGCCAGGACCGGCGGCGCGAGGAACACCGGCGGGGCTGCGGGACCGGGCGTGCTCATCGGGGACTCCCCTGCTGCGGAGGTGGTGCGGGCGGGGCGCCCGGCCGCGCGGAGGGGCGTGACGGCGGGTGCGCGAGGGCGGGCCTGATGCCCGGTCAGTTCGAGATGCAGATCTCGTTGCCCTGCGGATCGGCGATCGTGGTCCAGACGCTGGGGCCCTGGTGGCCGTCGTGCAGGAAGGTGGCCCCCTTGGCGAGGAGCCGCTCGACGACGCTCTTGTGGTCCTCGTCCGGCCCGGTGCGGACGTCGAGGTGCACACGGTTCTTGACCGTCTTCGGCTCGGGCACGAACTGGAAGAGGACCCGCGGCGCGCGTTCCAGTCCCTCCGGGTGGCGGATGGCGGCGCCCGCCTTCCACACGAGCTCGCCGTGGTGGGTCGTGGTGTCGTCGTCGGTCGCGTGGCCCGCGGCGATCAGCCCCCGGATGAACGCCCCGTCGCTGGGTTCCACCTCCCACCCGAGCGCGTCGGCCCACCAGTCGGCGAGGTCGTGCGGGGAGTCGGAGTCGATGGTCACCTGGAACGTGTATGCCATGCCGGGACCCTACTGAGCGGACGCCGCGTCCGCCACAGGAGCCGGCGCGCGGTGGGAGGCGACGCCGGGCGGCCCGGTGCGGTTCGGCCCGGCGCGGGGAACCGGGGTCGAGGGGCGGGCCGTGGACGCAGGTGATCAGGTCGTACGTCCGGTACGGGGCCCAGTGCGCGAGCGAGGCCCGCACCGGCGGAGCGGCGGGTCGCGCGGGACGCGGGGTCCGCGGCCAGCACCATGCAGGGGGGCGTCGCCGTCGCCGTCGCCCGTCGGCGGCCCCGACGGGTGCGACCTGCGCGGCCCGGACCGGTGCGGACCCGCGCGCACGGGGTCGGCGCGGCACACGGGTCGGCACCGGTCGGCACCGGTCGGCGCGGATCCGCACGGCACGGGAGGACTTCATGACGTCAGGCACCCGCCACCGCATCCTGCGGCCGCTGGCCGCGCTGCTCTTCCCGCCCGGGCCCGAGGGCCCCGGCGGTCCGCACGGGGTGCTGCCGCCGCTGCTCGTCGTGCTCACCTTCGTGAGCGGGCTGGTGGACGCGGTGAGCTACCTCGGGCTCGACCACGCCTTCGTCGCGAACATGACCGGGAACGTGGTCTTCCTCGGCTTCGCGCTCGCCGGGGACCGGGAACTGTCCGCCCCGGCCACCCTCCTGGCCCTCGGCGCCTTCGTGGCGGGCGCCGGGGCGGCCGGGCGGCTGCTTCCCGGCGGGACGGCGCAGCGGGCGTTCGGGCCGCTGGTGGCGGTGCAGGCCCTGCTGGTGGCGGCCGCGCTCGCGATGACGGCCGGGGGCGCCGGACAGCTGGCGGTGGTCGCGCTGCTGGCTCTCGGGATGGGGGTGCAGAACGCGGTCGTCCACCGGCTCGGCGTCCCGGACCTGACCACCACCGTCGTCACCCGGACCCTGACCGGCCTGGCCGCCGACCCGTGGGGCGCGGCCTCCGTACGCCGTCTGGTGTCGGTCGGTGCGCTGGTCTGCGGGGCACTGTCCGGGGGCCTGCTGATGCTGCGGCACGGATCCCGGTGGGCGCTGCTGGCGGCGGTGGCCCTGCTGGTCTGGGTGGCGGTCCTGGGGTGGTGGAGGCGTACGGAACTCAGCCCGGCCGCCCGGCCGCCCGGCGGGAGGTGACCATGGCGGCGAGGGTCAGCAGCCAGGCGCCCACGGCGATCCAGAGCAGCACCTCGCCCAGCGGGCGCAGCGGGCCGATCCCCACCGGTCCGGCGGCGGAGAGGCAGGCGGTGGCGGTCATCCCGAGCGGGAAGACGGTGGACCAGCGGCGGATGTCGTAGCGCGTCCGGGGATGGCGCAGCTCGGCGACGAGGAGGACCGCGTACCAGACGAGGGACACGGCGAGGGTGACGAGCGTGGCGGCGCGCAGGGCCTCGTGCGCGGGGCCGGTCCACACCGGTGACGCCGTGAGCTTGGAGCCGGCCAGGGCGGAGATGGACAGGGCGCCGTTCGCCACCCAGTGGTCGCCGGCCCCTCCGACCACCTCGCGGAGGTCGAAGTGCACGAGCGCCCGGGCGTAGAGCAGCAGCCCGAGTCCGAAGGCGGCCAGGGCCGCCCAGGCCGGCCAGGTGAGGGACAGGGCGGCGGCGAGGACCGCCGCCAGGACCGCGAGCCCCTGGGTGGCCACGCAGACGAGGAAGGCGACGCCGGGCATCCGCCGCCGCCAGTGGCGCACCACGTGGAGCATGAGCCAGGGCCACAGCGCGGCGGCCACCACGAGCAGCGCGACCGCGGTTCCCTGCCACCCGAGCCCGGAGATCCGGGTTCCGATGACGGTGGTGGCGGCGACGGCGGTCAGGCCCGCCGGGGTGTCGGCCTCGGCCCGGAACCGTCCGCGGTCGCCGATCAGCCGGGCGGTGAAGTCGATGCCGAGCACCAGCCACAGGGCCACGGAGAGGGCGAGCGCGGCCAGGGACAGCACCTCGTGTCCGACGAGTTCCAGGCCCACGGAGAGGATGCCGGTCGCCATGACGGCGGCTCCCGCCGCGGGCGGGAGCCCGGCCCACCAGCCGCGCTCGGGAAGAGGGCTCACCCCTCCAGCGGACACCACGGCCCGGCGCCCCGCCAGCGGAACCCGGCCCGCGCGGAGGCGGGCGGGCCCCCGGGGCCCGGCCGGGCCGGGACCGGGGCGCGTCCGTACGGGAAGTGCCTGCCCCGTCCGTACGGGAGGGGCCTGACAGAGGCGAGCCCTGTGCCGCCGGGGACGCGGTCTCTGCGACCCGTACGGGTGAACGGGCGGCGAGCGGGACCGGCCGGATCGTTCCTGCTCCCCCGCGCCCGGACAGGATCGCCGCAACGGGACCCGCAGGGTCCCCTCGGGTGAGGAGCCATCGTGGTCCGCGATCGTGGAAGTGCGCTGCGGCAAGCCGTGGCGGAGCCGGGTACGACCCCCCTGATCGGGGTGTACGACATGTACTCGGCGTCCGTGGCCGCCGGTCACTACGAGGCCTTCTTCCTCTCCGGGTTCGGTTTCGCGGCCTCCTTCTACGGCCTGCCGGACGTCGGGTTCATCGCCTGGCCGGACATGGTGGCCTTCACCGAGCGGCTGCGCGCCGCGTTCCCCGAGCACCACCTGCTGGTGGACATCGACGACGGGTACGGCGATCCCGAGGTGGCCGGCCACGTCGTGCGCCGGCTGGAGCAGGCCGGTGCCTCGGGCGTGATCCTGGAGGACCAGCAGCGCCCCCGCCGCTGCGGGCACGCGGAGGGCAAGCAGATCCTGCCCCTGCGGCAGTACCTCGACAAGCTGGACCGCGTCCTCGACGCGCGCCGGGACCTGTTCGTGGTGGCCCGCACCGACGCCGTGGAGGAGTCGGAGATGCTGCTGCGCACCAAGGAACTCGCGGCGACCGACACCGACATGGTCCTCGTGGACGGGGTGCGCAGCATCGAGCAGCTGAAGCTGGTGCGCGACGCGGCCGGCGACAAACCCCTGCTGTTCAACCAGATCGGCGGCGGGAAGTCCCCGCGGTTCTCCCTGACCGAGCTCACCGGGCTCGGGGTCGACGCCGCCATCTACAGCACGCCCTGCCTGTTCGCCGCGCACCGGGCCATGGAGGCGGCGCTGGCCGAGCTGAAGGCCTCCGACGGGCGGCTGCCGGACCCCTCGGCCGGCCTCGGCGTCGGGGTGGCCGGTTCGACCGAGCTGCTGGCCCGCAACCTGACCGGGCGCCGGCGGGGCTGAGCGGCGGGCTACTTCCGGGGCGGCGTGGGAAGCGGGGTGCCGTCCAGGGAGAGCAGGGCGAGGGTCACCAGGGACCCGGTCCAGCCGAGCGGGGCGACGGCGGCGGGCCGGCCCGCGCCGTTCACGGTCTCGGGGAGTTCCCCGAGACCGTTGCGCTTGGACAGCACCCAGCCGAGGACGGCGTCCGCCTTCTTCGGCTGCCCGGTGCCGGCCCAGGCGAGGGCGAAGAACGAGGTGCTGGCGGTCCACGCGTACGGACCCCAGCCGTGCTCCGGGTCGTTGCCCGGGGTCAGCCCGCCGTTCGGGAGCCGCAGCGCGCGCTGGGTGGAGTCCAGGGCGCGCGCGAGGCCCGCGGGGGCGGTGTTGAACGGCGGCGCCATGAAAGCCGCGGCGCTGTCCCGGCCGTGCCGGCCGTCGGCGGTGCGCTGGTAGCCGAGCGGGGCGAAGTGGGTGGCGATGGCGGTGGAGAGGCGCTGGGCGGCGGCGCTCCAGCGGGCCGCGTCCCGCGGCTTGCCCCGCTGCCGGGCGAGGTCGGCGGAGGCATTGAGTCCGGCGAGCAGGGGCGCGGCCGTGCCGATGTTCGCGGTACGGGTCGGCAGTTCCCAGTAGTCCGGGGAGGCCGGCGGCAGGCCCTTGCGGTCGAGCGAGGCGGCGGCACGGTCGGCGGCCTTGCGCAGCATCGGGTAGAGCGCGTCCAGCCGTGCGGCGCGGCCGCTCGCGGGCGCCGTCCGGTACCACTGCCAGGCGGCCCACGGCACCCAGCCGTTCGCGTCGAGCTGCCAGGTCCTGGAGTCCGGGCTGCCGGAGCCGTCGAGCTTCGTGCGCGCCTCCCAGGTCCCGTCGGCGCGCTGGGTCCGGGCGCTGTAGCGGAGGATCCGGTAGGCCTCCGCGTCGTGTCCGGTGTGGGCGAACGCGGCGGACGCGAAGGCGGCGTCGCGCGGCCAGGAGTACGCCCAGTGCGGGGACCACGCCGCAGCGAACGCGCCGTTGGGCCGCAGGAGCGCGCGCATCGACAGGAGGGCCCGGCCGGCCGCCGCGCGTTCGGCTGCGGTGCGTCCGGGCACCTGCCCGGACCGGAGCCAGGCACGGGACTCGGCGATCTGCCGCAGGGCCCCGGGGTCGTGCGCCGGAACGACCGCGGAGGCCTTGGCGCCCTTCGGCAGGTAGCGCCAACGGCCGGAGGGCAGGCTCAGCACGTTGCTGCCCTCCACGTACGCCGCGCCCACCGCGAACGACGGGGTGACGGCCTCGGCTGCGGTCCCGTTGGAGAGCAGTCCCGCAGTGCGCGCGGCGAGGGCCGCGGAGGGCACGTAACAGGGCTGGGTCTCGCCGCAGCGTTCGGCGCCGGTGGGGTTGACGTGGAACGCCGGCCGGGCGTCGGCGTACGGCTCCCAGCCGCCCCAGTGTGCCTCGTCGTAGTTCCAGCCGGTCAGCGACCGGGGCACCGAGCGGCGGGTTCCGTACCAGGCGATCTCCCCGCCCGCCGGGATCGTGGCCTGCGCGAACAGGTAGTAGGTGGCGCCCGGCGTGACGTCGGCCGCGACCGGGAACTCCACCCAGCCCGCGCCGGCGCCGCCCAGGACGGCCAGGTCGAGCGTGCCGGCGGCGATCGTGGTGTCGGGGCGGGCGCGGACGGTGCGGATCTGCACGGTCACCCGGCCGGTCGCGGCGGTGCCCGCGAGGTAGAGGCTCACCCGGTGCAGCCGGGAGGCGGCGGTGGTGAACGCCTGGGCCGCGGCGTGGTCCGGGCCCCGGATGCCGAACAGCGCGGCGTCGTGCCGCGGCTGGCCGTCGTACGGGAGGGGCGCGGCGGCGGCCCGCGCCGTGTACGGGGTGCTCAGCAGCGCGGTCGCCAGGACGGCGGACAGCAGGACGGATCCAACGGGCATCTGGGGCGGGCTCCTTCGCGGTGATGCGACGTCAGGTACGGGTGACCGGGGCGGTTGCGGCGGAGGGGGCGGACGCGGCGGGGGGTATGCGGCGGGAGACGCGGCGGGGGCGGGGGCACCGCCTCGGTGACGGGCGAGGTACCGGCTGGGGCGAGGTACTGAGCGGGGTGCCGGAGCGGGTGCTGGAACGGGGAGATGGAACGGGGAGATGGTCGTGTGGCGGGGCGGCCTCGGCTCCGGAGCGGCGGCTCGGCGCCACGGAGGCCCCCCGCTGCACGGTCGCCGGTCCGCGCCTGCCGCCGCTGCGCCCTGCTTATCCTGTTTTCAGATTCCGCCGACGCTCCGTGCGGTGGGGCGGGCCCCGGCTCACCTCGTTGGCGCATCGCGCGGCCCCGGGGCGGCGGCCGTGCGGGCGGGGCCGCTGAGTAGGGTGGGGCGCATGGAGTCCTACACGATCGGCCAGGCGGCACGCCTGCTGGGCGTCAGCGTCGACACGGCCCGGCGGTGGGCGGACGCCGGCCGCTTCCCCACGCGGCGCGAGGCCAATCGCCGCATCGTGGACGGCTCCGACCTGGCGGCGTTCTGCGTGGAGGCCGCCCGCGAGGGCTCCGAGGACGAGAACCCGGCGTACACCTCCGCCCGCAACGCCTTCCCCGGCATCGTGACCGGGATCCGGCTCGGCGACGTGTCCGCCCAGGTCGAGGTGCAGGCGGGCCCGCACCGGGTGGTGTCGCTGCTGACCCGCGAGGCGGTCGAGGAGCTCGGCCTCGAAGTCGGCATGCGGGCCACGGCGCGCGTGAAGTCCACCAGCGTGCACGTCGACCGCGGCTGAGCGAGCGCCGTGGAGTGGGGGACGGTCCTGGGCGGCCTGGCCGCCGGGCTGCTGATCGCCGTGGTGACGGCTCCGGTCGGGGTGTCGGGGGCGGTGTTCCTCCTGCCCGTGCAGGTGAGCGTGTTCGCCGTGCCCAGCCCCGCGGTGACCCCGACGAACCTGCTCTACAACGTGGTCGCCGGCCCGGGCGCGCTGCTGCGGTACCGGCACACCGGCGCGCTGCGCGGACCGCTGGTGCGGCAGTTGGTGCTGGGCACGCTGCCGGGCGTCGTCGTGGGTGCGGTCGTCCGGGTCTTCGCCGTGCCCGGACCCGGCGTCTTCCGGGCGCTGGTGGCCGTGCTCCTGCTGCCGTTGGGGGTGTGGCTCGTCGTCCGGACCCTCCGGCCGGCCCGGCGGCCGGCCGGATCCGGTTCACTGCCGCGGCCCCGGACGGTCACCGCTCTGGCGCTGGCGGTGGGGGTGATCGGCGGGATCTACGGCATCGGCGGCGGCTCGCTGCTCGGTCCGGTCCTCGTGGGGCGCGGCGTGCCGGTCGCGCAGGTGGCCCCGGCGGCGCTGGCCGCCACCTTCGCCACCTCGGTCGTGGGCGCGGCCACGTACGCCCTGCTCTCGCTCGGGGGCTCGGACGACATCGCACCGCACTGGCTGCTCGGCCTGTCCTGCGGCGTGGGCGGGCTCGTCGGCGGCTACCTCGGAGCCCGGCTCGCGCCCCGCCTCCCCGACCGGGCCCTGCGGCTCCTGCTCGGCACGCTGGCCGCTTCGGTGGGCGCCCTGTACGCGACGGGAACGCTGGGCTGACGGGGGTCCCGGCGGGCTCGTGGTCACGTACCCGGCACCCCTGCACAGATGGGGGAGATCCGCCGCTTTTCGGTCCGAATTGCACGGGCGCCGCTCCGGACGCATGGTGAGCTTGCGTGACCAATCTCCCCCGGAAGGACCGGCCTCCTCATGAGACAGGCGATGGCCGCGAAGGCCGGCGACAAGACGAAGAAGGCCAGGGGCACCCACTGACGCTCCGGCCGGTGCAATGAAGCGGCGTCCGTCACCCGTACGGACGCCGCACCCGACTCTCCTCCCGTGCTGACACGTACGCCCCCTCTGCGCATCCCCGTCCCCACCCCGGGCACGCGCGAGGGGCCACCCCCTGCCGAAGGGACCGTCGTGATCTTCACCGTGCTCCTCGTGCCGCCCCTCCTCCTATGCGTCATGCTCGCCCTCGGCCGCTACGAGGAGCACATGCTCGATCCCGACCGGTTGCAGCCGGCCCCACCGCGCCGGCATCTGAAGCCCGTCCCCGAGGCGGAGGCCGCTACGGTCGTCGAGACGGCGCCCGCGCCGCCGGTCGCGCCGGTCGCCCCGAGCAGCCAGGCCGCCTGAACCGGACCGCCCGCACCGCGCATCAGCCCGGGCCCGCCCCGACTCGGGCCGGCTTCGGCGCGAGCCGCCGGATCGGCCGTACGGCCAGCAGCGCGAGGGCGCAGCCGAAGCCGATGACCGCCCCGAACACCAAGAGCCGGTGGACACCGAAGAGGGCGCTGGCCGGACCGGCCAGCGCCTGCCCGAAGGGGACGGCCAGGATCGACCCGGCGACCTCGTAGGCCGTCACCCGGCCCAGCCGGTCGGCGGGGATCGTGGTCTGTACGGCCACCGCCCACTGGACGCCCCAGAAGGCCCAGCCGAGCCCGCTCAGCCCGTACCCCAGCATCAGCAGCGGCAGCCCGGGAACCAGGGCGGCCGCGAGCGGCATCAGCGGGAACAGGAGCATGGCGATCCCGCCGGCGAGGAGCGGGCGGGCGGGGCGCACGCGCATCGCGATCAGCCCGCCGAGGACGCAGCCGGCCCCGAACGCGCTCTCCGCGTAGCCGAAGGCCGCCGTACCGTGCGCCTCGATGATCGAGGCCGCGCCGAGCGGGGTGACCGGGCCCCAGACGCACACGCCCAGCGCCCACCAGATGACGATGACCCCCCACAGCCAGGTCCGCGAGCGGAACTCGTCCCATCCGGTGCGCAGGTTGCGCAGGGTGGACTGCGACCGGTCCGGCCGGAACCGGGGCAGCCGCAGCGCCAGCAGGCAGATCCCGCTGAGGGCGAAGGTGGCCGCGTCGACCGCGAACACGGTGGCGGGCGAGGTGGCGGCGACCAGGACGCCGGCGATCGCGGGTCCGGCCATCGTCGCGATGCCCTGGCTGACGCGCAGCACCCCGTTGGCCCGCTGCGGGTCGGTCGAGACCTGGGGGACCAGGCTGGACAGGCCGGGCTGGAACATGGCGGTCGCGATGCCCCCGAGCACCGACCCGGCCACGATGAACCACAGCGAGGGCCGGCCGGCCCAGAGCGATGCGGCGAGCGACAGCTGGATGAGGCAGCGCACCGCGTCCGCGCCGATCATCTGCGGCCGGGGGTGGAACCGGTCGGCGAACACCCCGCCGAACACGACGAAGAGGGCGAAGGCCCCCATCCAGGCCCCGAGCGCGTACCCGACGCCGCTCACCCCGTACCCGAGCGACAGCATCGCCACCGCGAGGGCGACCGGGATCATCGTGTCGCCGACCACCGCGACGGTCCGGGCGGTGAAGAAGAGACTGAAGTTGCGGGTCCACAGGCGGGACGGGGCAGCGACGGTCAACACCATGCGGACATCCTCCCGAAAGGCCCGCCTGCGGGGACACCTGTTTTTCTTCGGAGCCTGAGAGACCACGGGGACCGGCGTGACCGATGAGGCGTACGGGGATCATGAGGCCTGCGGGGAGCATCGCGAAAGGGGTCGGACGCCGGGAACCCGGACGGGGCTCCGGACCCCGGCCCGGCACTCGGAACCCGGGCGGGCCCGCCGCGCACGGCGGGGCCGCCCGACCCCCGTAGCCGGTCAGGCGTGGAGGAACTCCGGAGGGCGCTTGTCCACGAACGCCGACATGCCTTCCTTCTGGTCGGCGGTCGCGAACACCGCGTGGAACAGGCGGCGTTCGAAGCGGACGCCCTCGGCCAGCGTGGTCTCGAAGGCCCGGTTCACGGCCTCCTTCGCCATCATCGCCACCGGCTTGGACATTCCCGCGACGGTGTCCGCGACCGCGAGTGCCTCGGCGAGCAGCTCGTCCGCCGGGACGATCCGGGAGACCAGCCCTGCGCGTTCCGCCTCCTCGGCGTTCATCGTGCGGCCGGTGAGGCACATTTCCATGGCCTTCGCCTTGCCGACGGCCCGGGTCAGCCGCTGTGAGCCGCCGATGCCGGGGATGACCCCGAGTCTGATCTCCGGCTGTCCGAAGACGGCGGTGTCCGAGGCGAGCAGGACGTCGCAGAGCATGGCCAGCTCGCAGCCGCCGCCCAGGGCGTAGCCGGACACGGCCGCGACGGTCGGGGTGCGGACCTGGCCCAGCCGGTCCCAGGCGGTGAACCAGTCGCTGAGGTACATGTCCATGTAGCTCCGCGGTCGCATCTCCTTGATGTCGGCTCCGGCCGCGAAGGCCTTGGCCGACCCGGTCAGCACGATGCAGCCCACGTCCGGATCGCGGTCCAGCTCCTCCGCCGCCGCGAGCACCTCGGTCATCACCAGCAGGTTGAGGGCGTTGAGCGCCGCCGGCCGGTCGAGGGTGATGAGCGCGGTGCGCCCCTTGCGTTCGACGAGGATCGTCTCGTAGGTCATGAGGGCGTCGTCCCGTTCTGTGTGCGGATGGTCCGTACGATCGCCGAGAAGTCCAGCTCGGCGCCCTGGCCTTCGGCGAACGCGGCGTACAGTTCCGCGGCCTTGAGTCCCAGCGGGGCGTCGACTCCGCCGGCCCGCAGGGCGTTGGCCGCAAGTCCGAGGTCCTTGGCCATCAGCGGGGCCGCGAACCCGGGGCGGTAGTCGCGGTTGGCGGGGCTGGCCGGGACGGGGCCGGGGACCGGGCAGTTGACGGTCAGGGCCCAGCACTGGCCGGACGCGGTGGATGCCACGTCGAAGAGGGCCTGGTGGTCCAGCCCCAGGCTGTCGGCGAGCACGAACGCCTCGCTGACCGCGATCATCGAGATCCCGAGGATCATGTTGTTGCAGATCTTCGCGGCCTGTCCCGCACCGGCGGACCCGCAGTGCACGGCCTTCTTGCCCATGGCCGCGAACAGCGGCTCGGCCTCGGCGAAGTCCGCCGCCCCGCCGCCCGCCATGAAGGTGAGCGTGGCGGCCGCGGCGCCCGTCACGCCGCCGGAGACGGGCGCGTCGAGCGAGCGGTGGCCGGCGGCCGCGGCGGCGTCGTGGGCGGCCCGGGCGTCGGCGACGTCGATGGTGGAGCAGTCGACGAACAGGGTGCCGGGACGGGCCGCCGCCAGCAGTCCCTCGTCCCGGTAGAGGGCGAGGACGTGGCGGCCGGCGGGCAGCATGGTGATCACCACGTCGGCCCGGGCCGCGGCCTCGGCGGCGCAGAGCGCCGTCTCCACTCCGGCCGCCGCGGCTTCGGCGAGCGCCTGCGGCGCGAGGTCGAAGCCGAGGACCCGGTAGCCGGCCCTGACCAGGTTGGCGGCCATCGGGCCGCCCATGTGGCCGAGTCCGACGCATGCGACGGTACGGGGGGTCACCACGGCACCTCCTGGGGGAACGCCGTCTCGGTCAGGCGCAGTTCTCCGGCGCCGAGGGGGGTGAAGTAGCGGGCCACGTCCGCGTCGGTGACCTCCGCGAGGGTCGCCGGGGACCAGCGCGGAGTCCGGTCCTTGTCGATGACCTGCGCCCGGATCCCCTCCACCAGATCCGCCGAC
>NZ_JBVJGW010000029.1:0-12238 GCF_055587105.1 Streptomyces sp. NPDC048461
CCGTCCATCAACGCCACGTACGGCTTCGAAAACCCCGCGATCCGCGCGTTCAACCGGTACTCGTCCCGCCAGAAACCCGCCGAACCACCCCCACCAGCCCGCGCGTCCTCATAGATCGCCCGGATGTCACCCCCCGCACACAACCCCCGCTCACCCGAGCCGGAGAGGACCACGGTGTGGATGTCGTCGTCGTGCTCCCAGGCGGTGAGCGCCTCGTCGATGCGCGCCACCATGGTGTGGGTGAGGGCGTTCAGGGCCTTGGGCCGGTTCAGGGTGAGATGGCCCGCCCGGCCTTCCGTGCGGATCAGGACCTCCGGTGAGCCGGTGCCTCCGGCCGGGGCCGTCATCGCAGGTTCTCCGTCAGCCCGCGCGCCACGATGAGCCGCATGATCTCGTTGGTTCCTTCCAGGATCTGGTGCACCCGCAGGTCGCGGACGATCTTCTCGATGCCGTACTCGCTGAGGTAGCCGTAGCCCCCGTGCAACTGGAGGGCCCGGTCGGCGACCGTGTAGCCGGTGTCGGTGGCGAACCGCTTGGCCATCGCGCACAGCCGCGGGGCCAGCGGGTCGCCCCGGTCCAGCGCCTCCGCCGCCTGGCGGACCAGGGCCCGGGCCGCGGCCAGTTCGGTGGCCATGTCGGCGAGCCGGAACTGCAGTGCCTGCGCGTCCAGCAACCGGGCTCCGAAGGCCTCCCGGTCGGCGAGGTGGGCGAGGCTGCGGTCCAGGGCGCTCTGGGCGCCGCCGAGCGAGCACGCCGCGATGCCGAGCCGGCCACCGTTGAGGGCGTTCATCGCGATCCGGAATCCGTCGCCCTCGGCTCCGAGCCGGCGGTCCGCGCCGATCCGCACGCCGTCGAGCACGACCTGGCGGGTGGGCTGGGCGTTCCAGCCCATCTTGCGCTCGTTGGGTCCGAAGGAGAGGCCAGGGTCGCCGCTCTCCACGACGAAGGCCGAGATCCCGCCGGAGCCCGCGCCGCCGGTGCGGGCCATGACGAGGTAGACGTCCGCGGCGCCCGCACCGGAGATGAACTGCTTGACCCCGGTGAGGAGGTAGCCGTCCGCGGTGCGTTCCGCGCGGGTGCTGAGGCCCGCGGCGTCGGATCCCGCGCCCGGTTCGGTCAGGCAGTAGCTCCCCAGCGTCCCGGCGGAGCACAGGCCGGGCAGCCAGCGCTCGCGCTGGCCGGGGTCGCCGTAGCGGTCGATCATCCAGGCGACCATGTTGTGGATGGAGAGGTATCCGGCGATGGAGGGGCAGCCGGTGGCCAGGGCCTCGAAGACGAGGACGCCGTCGGCACGGCCGAGGGCCGAACCGCCGTGTTCCTCCCGTACGTAGACGCCGCCGAGGCCGAGGCCGGCCGCCTTGCGGATGACGTCGACCGGGAAGTGCTTGTCCTGGTCCCACGCGACGGCGTACGGGGAGAGCTGCTCCTGGGCGAAGTCGAGGGTGACCTCGGCCAGCGCGAGCTGATCGGGTGTCAGGGTGGTGGTCACGGGCTCAGCCCATCGTGGGGATGGTGAAGCTCGCGCCCTCCTTGACCCCGGAGGGCCAGCGCGAGGTGACGGTCTTGGTGCGGGTGTAGAAGCGGATCGAGTCCGGTCCGTGCTGGTTGAGGTCGCCGAAGCCGGACCGCTTCCAGCCGCCGAAGGTGTGGTAGGCCACCGGGACCGGGATGGGCACGTTGACCCCGACCATGCCGGCGCCCACCCGGCGGGTGAAGTCCCGGGCGGTGTCGCCGTCCCGGGTGAAGATGGCGACGCCGTTGCCGTACGGGTGCTCGGTGGGGAGCCGCAGTGCCTCGGCGTAGTCCGCGGCCCGTACGACGGACAGCACCGGGCCGAAGATCTCCTCGCGGTAGATGCGCATGGACGGTGCGACGCGGTCGAAGAGGGTGGCGCCGGCGAAGAAGCCGTTCTCGTGTCCGGGGAGGGTGAACCCCCTTCCGTCGACGACGAGTTCGGCACCCTCGTTGACGCCGATGTCCACGTAGCGGCGGACCCGGTCCAGGGCGTCGCGGCTCACCAGGGGACCGAAGTCGGCTTCCGGATCGTCGGAACGGCCGATGCGCAGGGTGGCGATGCGCTCCTTCAGCCTCGCCACCAGGGCGTCGGCGGTCTCCTCTCCGACGGGCACGGCCACGGCGATGGCCATGCAGCGCTCGCCGGCCGAGCCGTATCCGGCGCCGATCAGCGCGTCCACGGCCTGGTCCAGGTCGGCGTCCGGCATCACGATCATGTGGTTCTTGGCGCCGCCGAAGCACTGGGCGCGCTTGCCGCGGGCGGCGGCGGTGGCGTAGATGTGCGCGGCGATCGGGGTCGATCCGACGAATCCGAGCGCTTGGACCCGGGGGTCGTCGAGGAGGGTGTCGACGGCTTCCTTGCCGCCGTTGACCACGTTGAGCACACCGGGCGGGAGTCCGGCCTCCAGGAAGAGTTCGGCCAGCCGCAGCGGTACGGAGGGGTCGCGCTCCGAGGGCTTGAGGATGAAGGCGTTGCCGCAGGCGATCGCCGGCGCGGCCTTCCACAGCGGGATCATCGCGGGGAAGTTGAACGGGGTGATGCCGGCGACGACGCCGAGGGGGACGCGCAGCGAGTGCACGTCGATTCCGCCTCCGGCGTTGTCGGTGAACTCCCCCTTGAGCAGGTGGGGAATGCCGGCGGCGAACTCGACGACTTCCAGGCCGCGTTGCAGGTCGCCGTGCGCGTCGGCGACGGTCTTCCCGTGTTCGGCCGACAACAGGCGGGCGAGGGCGTCACGTTCGCCCTCGACGAGCTGGAGGAACCGCAGCAGGACGCGGGCGCGGCGCTGCGGGTTCCACTCGGCCCATTCGAGCTGCGCGCTTGCCGCGTCGGCGATGGCCGCTTCGGTGTCGGCGCGTCCCGCGAGGGGGACGCGGGCCTGGACGGTGCCGGTGTTGGGGTCGTACACGTCGGCGAAGAGGCCGGAGGTTCCGGCGGTGTGCTTGCCGCCGATGAAATGGGTGAGTTCGCGGACCATGGGGTGCCTGCTCTCGTCAGGTGGGATCCGGGGATGGCACGGCGGGCCGGCGGCCGCACCGGGTGGGGTGCGCCGCGTGACGGGCCGGGGGACGGGCCGCCGCAAGGGCGGCCGAAGAGCCGGGTCGCGCGCCTCGGGGCGTGCCGGTGCGGTCCGCGGCTCACCGGGCCGTCGCCGGGCGGCGGGCCGGGTGTCGCGGGCCGGGCATGTCGTGAGGGGCGTGGCCCGGGGCGTCACTGGCGGATCGTTGCGGCCACGCGGACGCGGTACGTTCCGGAAGGTCTGCCCTACGAGCGCGCGGGGGTTGCCGCTCGCTCCGCCGGATCACCTGGGTCGTGGGTACGGACCGGTGCCATGCGTGTCTGCTCCATCCTCGTGGACAACACGGAACGTTCCGCGGCCGGTAACCTGACTCCCGGATCTCCGCGTGCCGCCCGTCCACCCGGCGCGTTCGCCGGTGGCGCGGGAGGGCAGCACGCTCCCCGGTCACAGTGGCGGGACCGTGCCGGATTCACACCGGCTTCCCTGCACCGCGGACCTTGTGCCCCGAACATATAGTTGGACGTCCTAGTAAGTCCAGCCCCTCCCCCGGGCGTCGTCCGGACGGCCCCGGGCCGTGTTCAGCCGCGCTCGGGCGCGACCGGGTACGGCACGAAGGTGCTGCTGTTCTCGTCCACGGCCAGCGCGCGGCCCAGCGGAGGCACCGCCCGCTGCGGGCAGTCGAGGCGTTCGCAGAGCCTGCAGCCCATCCCGATGGGGGTCGCGGCGGAGACGTTGTCGAGGTCGATGCCGTCGGAGTAGACCAGGCGCGGGGCGTGCCGGATCTCGCAGCCGAGGCCGATCGCGAAGGTCTTGCCGGGTTCGCCCCAGCCGCCGCGGTGGCGGGTGACGGCCCGCGCGGTCCACAGGTGGCGCTGCCCGTCCGGCATGGCGGCCACCTGGACGTGGATGCGGCCGGGCGCGGCGAAGGCCTCGTACACGTTCCACAGCGGGCAGGTGCCGCCGGCGCGGGAGAAGTGGAAGCCGGTGGCCGACTGCCGCTTGGACATGTTCCCGGCGCGGTCGACCCGGACGAAGGAGAAGGGGACCCCGCGCAGCCGGGGGCGCTGGAGGGTGCTCAGCCGGTGGCAGACGGTCTCGTAGCCCAGGCCGAACTGGTCGGTGAGCCGTTCGATGTCGTAGCGGAACTCCTCGGCCGCGGCGTGGAAGGCCGCGTACGGGAGGATCAGCGCGGCGGCGAAGTAGCTGGCGATGCCGATCCGGGCCAGGCCGTGCGCGGCGGATCCGGCGGAGAAGTCCTCGGCGGCCAGCCCGTCCAGTTCCGTGCCGTGTTCGAGGAGCGCGAGCTGCGTGGCCATCCGGAAGGCCTGCTGGCCGGGGCGCAGACGCCCTGACAGGTGCAGGACGCGCGCGGCGCCGTCGTAGTGGTGCAGCCGGTCGGAGTCGGCCGCCAGGCGGACGCCGTGCCGGTCCGCGAGGCGGCGGGCGAGCGCGCCGACGACGTCTCCGGGGCGGATGCCGATCTCGCGGGCCAGCCCTTCGGCGGCGAGGTCCGTGTCGTGCAGGTAGTTCTGCCGCCGGTAGAAGAACTCGCGGATCTCCTCGTGGGGGGAGCGCGGCGTTCCGGCTCCGCCCTCGCGGCCCTCGGCCGTCCCGGCGAGGCGTTCGGCCAGCAGCTGGCCGCGCCGCCCCAGGTCCAGCAGGACCGCGGCGACGGCGGGCATCCGGGTGGCGAGTTCGGCCAGGTCGGAGGCGGAGACGCGGGCCTCGGCCACTTCCCCGGCGAGGGCCTCGCGCAGGTCGGCGACGAGGCGGCTGGTGTCGCGCTCGGAGAAGAAGCCGGGGTCGACTCCGAACGCCTCGGTGAGGCGCAGCAGTACGGGCACGGTGAGCGGCCGGGAGTCGTGCTCCATCTGGTTGAGGTAGCTGGGCGAGATGGCCAGGACCCGGGCCAGGTCGGCCTGGGTCATCCGGCGCTCCTCGCGCAGCCGGCGCAGCCGGGCCCCCGCGTACGTCTTGCTCACCGGTCTCCTCCACGGTCGGACAGGACCGTCAGACTACGTGCGCCGCCCCCGCCGGGGAGCTTCGCAAGCTTGGCAGTTTCGGCTGGGAAGATTCGCAGACCTTGGCAGCCGTACCTCCTTGTTGGCACCCGGTGCCAGTGCCAGAGTCGTTCCTGCGGCCCGCCGGAACCGGTAGCCGGGACGGACATCCGATCCCCGATTCATGCCCTGATTACGGTGGTCGGTCCCGTCCTGCCCTGCGCATCGGCAGCATTGCTCAGCTCCGGCCCACGGGGCCGGTTCGGCGGCCGCACCTCATTCTCAGGCACAGGGTGCCAGCGCCCGGATCCGTGCCGGGCGCCTTGGCAAGACACGCGACGGATGGAAACGGTGATGGTCATGGCAGAGGCGAACACGACGGTGACGGCCCGGCAGCTGGCGCAGCGGTGGGCCGACGACCCGCGCTGGGCCGGCATCGAGCGCACCTACACCGCCGAGGACGTGGTCCGGCTCTCCGGCAGCGTCCGGGAGGAGCACACGCTGGCCCGGCGCGGCGCCGAGCGGCTGTGGCGCCAGCTCCACGAGCGCGACTACGTCCACGCGCTCGGCGCCCTCACCGGCGGACAGGCCGTCCAGCAGGTGCGGGCCGGACTCCAGGCCATCTACCTGTCCGGATGGCAGGTCGCCGCCGACGCCAACCAGGCCGGTCACACCTACCCGGACCAGAGTCTCTACCCGGTCAACTCCGTTCCACAGGTGGTCCGCAGGATCAACAACGCCCTGCTGCGCGCCGACCAGATCGCGACCGCCGAGGGCGGCTCGGACACGACCGACTGGCTGGCGCCGATCGTGGCGGACGCGGAGGCCGGGTTCGGCGGGCCGCTGAACGCCTTCGAGCTGACCAAGGCGATGATCGCGGCGGGCGCGGCGGGCATCCACTACGAGGACCAGCTCGCCTCCGAGAAGAAGTGCGGCCACCTCGGCGGCAAGGTCCTCGTCCCCACCGCCCAGCACGTCCGCACCCTGAACGCGGCCCGCCTCGCAGCCGACATCGCGGACACCCCGACCCTGATCATCGCCCGTACCGACGCCCTCGCCGCCACCCTGCTGACCAGCGACGTCGACGAGCGCGACGCGGAGTTCTGCACGGGCGAGCGCACTTCCGAGGGCTTCTACCACGTACGGGGCGGCATGGCGCCGGTCATCGCCCGCGGCCTGGCCTACGCCCCGTACGCCGACCTGATCTGGGTGGAGACCGGCACCCCGGACCTCGCCCAGGCCCGCGAGTTCGCCGAGGCGATCCACGCGCGGTATCCGGACCGGATGCTGGCCTACAACTGCTCGCCGTCCTTCAACTGGAAGGCGGCTCTGGACGACGACCAGATCGCCAAGTTCCAGCGGGAGCTCGGTGCGATGGGCTACCGCTTCCAGTTCATCACGCTGGCCGGCTTCCACTCCCTGAACCACGGCATGTTCGACCTCGCCCGCGGCTACGCCGACCACGGCATGACCGCGTACGTCGACCTCCAGGAGCGGGAGTTCGCCGCCCAGGCCCAGGGGTTCACCGCCGTCAGGCACCAGCGCGAGGTCGGCACCGGCTACTTCGACCTGGTGTCCACCGCCGTCAACCCGGCCTCCTCCACCACCGCGCTCACCGGATCCACCGAGGAAGAGCAGTTCCACTAGGCCGGCGCCCCGCCGTTCACCGTCGGACGGCGCCCGGGAGGACTCCCCCGGGCGCCCGCCGCCCCACGCCAAGGAGCAGAACCGCATGTCACTCACGCCCCTGACCGGCCGTGTCCAGGTCCTCGGCGCACCGGGTGAGCGCCACGAGGAGATCCTCACCCCCGAGGCCCTGGCGTTCGTCGGCCGGCTGGACGCCGCGTTCGCGGACCGACGCCGGGAGATCCTCAAGGAGCGCCTGCGCCGGTCCGCCCACCTGGTCTCCGGCAGGCCCCTGGACTTCTCCCGCGCCACCGGCGCCGTCCGCGCCGACCCCGACTGGCGGGTCGCCCCGCCCGGTCCCGGGCTCACCGACCGCAGGGTGGAGATCACCGGTCCGCCGGAGCGCCGCATGGCGGTCAACGCCCTCAACTCCGGCGCCTCGGTGTGGATGGCGGACCTCGAGGACGCCACCTCCCCCACCTGGGCCAACATCGTCGGCGGGCAGCTCACCCTGCGCGACGCCGTCCACCGCCGCATCGACTTCACCACCCCCGAGGGCAAGGAGTACCGGCTCGGGGAGGAGCTCGCGACGCTCGTCGTGCGCCCGCGCGGCTGGCACCTCACCGAGGACCACCTGGAGATCGACGGCCGTCCCGTGCCGGCTTCCCTCGTCGACTTCGGCCTGTACTTCTTCCACTGCGCGCAGCGGCAGATCGACGCCGGGTACGGCCCGTACTTCTACCTCCCCAAGCTGGAGAACCGGTACGAGGCCCGCCTGTGGAACGACGTGTTCGTCTTCGCGCAGGAACTGCTGGGCATTCCCCGCGGCAGCGTCCGGGCGACCGTCCTGATCGAGACGATCACGGCCGCGTTCGAGATGGAGGAGATCCTCCACGAGCTGCGCGAGCACAGCTCCGGGCTCAACGCGGGCCGCTGGGACTACCTGTTCAGCCTGATCAAGACCTTCGGACACCGCACCGACTTCCAGCTGCCCGACCGGGCCGAGGTCACGATGACCGCCCCGTTCATGCGGGCGTACACCGAACTGCTCGTGCGGACCTGCCACCGGCGCGGCGCCCATGCCATCGGCGGCATGGCCGCCCACGTCCCCGGCCGGGACGCGGGGGCCGACGCCGCCGCCCTCGCCAGGGTGCGCCTCGACAAGGAGCGGGAGGCGGAGGACGGGTTCGACGGCTCCTGGGTCGCCCACCCCGGGCTCGTGCCGGTCTGCCGCGCGGTCTTCGACGGGGTCCTGGGGGGACGGCCCCACCAGCTGGAGCGGACGCGTGAGGACGTCGAGGTCACGGCCGCCGACCTGCTGTCGGTCCGCCGGACCGCGGCCCCGCCCACGGCGGAGGGCGTCCGCTCCAACGTGGCGGTGGCCCTGCGCTACTTCGACGCCTGGTTGCGCGGCAGCGGCGCCATCGCGCTGAACGGCCTCATGGAGGACGCCGCGACCGCCGAGATCGCCCGCGTCCAGATCTGGCAGTGGCTCCGCCACGACCGGGTGGACCGGAGATCGGTCACCGACCTCCTGGACGCCGAGTGCGCGGCCCTGGAGGCCGAGGATCCGCGGGCGCTCGTCCGAAAGGCGCGGGAGGTGTTCGTGGACACCGCGCTCTCCGGGCGCCTTCCCGCCTTCTTCACCCCCGAGGCCTACGGCCGACACCTCGTCCGCCGCGCCGCCGTGGCGGTGGGCGCGTGAGCGCCGCCGCGGGGCCCGCCCGCACCCCGGGCATCCGGCGCGTCGGAGTCGTCGGCGGCGGCCTGATGGGAGCCGGGATCGCCGAGGTGTGCGCCCGCGCGGGGCTCGACACCGTCGTCGCCGAGGCGGACGCGACGGCCGCCCGCGCGGCCGGCGAACGCGTCGCCGTCTCGCTGGAACGCGCCGTCCAGCGGGGCAAGCTCGACCGGATCTCCGCCGAGGACGCCCTCGCCCGGCTCGTCTTCACCGGCGACCTGGAGGACCTGGCCGACCGGCAGCTCGTCATCGAGGCCGTCACCGAGGACCCGGACGCCAAGACGGACGTGTTCACCGCCCTCGACAAGATCGTCGAGGACCCCGGGGCGATCCTGGCCACCAACACCTCGGCGATCCCGGTCATGCGGCTCGGCATGGCCACCGGGCGCGCCGACCGGGTGGTGGGCCTGCACTTCTTCAACCCCGTCCCGGTGCTGCCGCTGGTGGAGGTCGTCTCCTCCCTCCACACCTCGCAGGACACCGTCGACGCCGTCGAGGCCTTCGCCCGGGACGCCCTGGGCAAGACCACGGTCCGCTCCCGGGACCGGGCCGGCTTCGTCGTCAACGCGCTGCTGATCCCCTACCTCCTGTCGGCCGTCCGCATGGCCGAGTCCGGGTTCGCGAGCGCCGCCGACGTGGACGCGGGCATGGAGCTGGGATGCGCCCACCCGATGGGCCCGCTGAGGCTCGCCGACCTGATCGGCCTGGACACGGTCGCGGCGATCGCCGAGTCCCTCTACGAGGAGTTCAAGGAACCCCTGTACGCCCCGCCCCCGCTGCTCCGGCGGATGGTGCAGGCCGGGCTCCTCGGCCGCAAGAGCGGCCGCGGGTTCCACACGTACGGCCGGGACTGAGGCTCCCGGCAGGGCCCCGCCGGCGATCGAGGCGGGGTGAGGCGGGTCGGGGACGCGCGGACACGGTGGGGGTGGGGCGAGTGGTGTCGCCGCGCCCCCACCGCGTCTCGTTCCACCGTCCGATATCTGGACCGCTGTGTTCATCTTCGAGCCGGGCACCCTAGGGTGGCTCCCGCAGCTGGTTCGCCCCCGTCAGCCGGACGGGTCGCGTCGTAAGAGGGAACCCGGTGGAAATCCGGGACTGCCCCGCAGCGGTGAGTGGGAACGACCGCCGTCATACGCACTGGACCCGGGACGGGTCTGGGAAGCGACGGCCAGTAGGTGCCGGCCCAGGTGGCCGGCGCGCCCGCGAGTCCGAAGACCTGCCCGTTGCCCGCGCGCGATCGACCGCGCGCGGTTTCCCGGTGACCTCGTGGGCGGGTCGGCGTGCTTCAGGCGGGTCCTCCTCCCGTCGCGTACCAGCCGTACGCGACCCCGGCGGCCCGCCCGTTCCGGCACCCTTCGCGCCCTCGGCCCCACCGGGCCCATGGAGACACGCTCGCGAAGGAGAGTTCCGTGACCACCGAATCCGCAACCGCGGCAGTACGGGCCACCGTGTACGGCTACCCCCGGCAGGGCCGCAACCGCGAACTGAAGAAGGCCGTCGAGGGCTACTGGAAGGGCCGCGTCAGCGCGGAATCCCTCCGGGACACCGCCCGCGACCTGCGCCGCACCACCTGGCGGCAGCTGGCCGAGGCAGGCATCCACGAGGTGCCGACCGGCGACTTCTCGTACTACGACCACGTCCTGGACACCACGGTCATGGTCGGTGCGGTCCCCGCCCGGCACCGGGCGGCCGTGTCGGCCGACGCGCTCGACGGCTACTTCGCGATGGCGCGCGGCACGCAGGACGTGGCCCCGCTGGAGATGACGAAGTGGTTCGACACGAACTACCACTACCTCGTCCCCGAGCTCGGCCCGGACACGACCTTCACCGCCGACTCCGCCAAGCAGGTCGCCGAACTGACCGAGGCGCTCGCCCTCGGCCACACGGCACGCCCCGTCCTGGTCGGACCGGTCACCTACCTGCTCCTGGCCAAGCCCGCCCCCGGTGTCGCCGCCGACTTCGAGCCGATCACGCTGCTGGACCGGCTGCTGCCGGTGTACGCCCGGGTGCTGGCCGACCTCCGGGCCGCGGGTGCCGAGTGGGTCCAGCTCGACGAGCCGGCCCTGGTCCAGGACCGCACGCCGGCCGAGCTGAACGTCGCCGCCCGGACCTACCGGGAGCTCGGCGCCCTGACGGAGCGTCCGAAGCTGCTCGTCGCCTCGTACTTCGACCGTCTCGGCGAGGCCCTGCCCGTCCTGGCGAAGGCGCCCGTGGAGGGTCTGGCCCTCGACTTCACCGACGCCGCGGCGGCCAACCTCGCCGATCTCGCGGCGGTCGGCGGCCTCCCCGGCAAGCGCCTGGTCGCGGGCGTGGTGAACGGCCGCAACATCTGGATCAACGACTACCAGAAGTCGCTGACCACCCTCGGCACCCTGCTGGGTCTCGCCGACCGCGTCGACGTGGCCGCGTCCAGCTCCCTCCTGCACGTCCCGCTGGACGCCGACGCCGAGCGCGACATCGACCCGCAGATCCGCCGCTGGCTCGCCTTCGCCCGCCAGAAGACGGCGGAGATCACCACCCTCGCCCGGGGCCTGGCCCAGGGAACCGACGCGATCGCCGCCGAACTCGCCGCGAACCGGGCCGACCTGGCCTCCCGCGCCGCCTCGCCGATCACCCGCGATCCCGCGGTCCGGGCCCGCACCGAGGCCGTCACCGAGGCGGACGGCCGCCGTGCGCAGCCCTACGCCGATCGCGCGGCCGCCCAGCGCGCCCACCTGGGCCTGCCGCTGCTGCCCACCACGACGATCGGTTCCTTCCCGCAGACCGACGAACTGCGCGTGGCCCGCGCGGACCTGCGCGCCGGCCGCATCGACACCGCGGGGTACGAGGAGCGCATCAAGGACGAGATCCGCGAGGTCCTCTCCTTCCAGGAGAAGACCGGGATCGACGTCCTCGTGCACGGCGAACCCGAACGCAACGACATGGTGCAGTACTTCGCGGAGCAGCTCACCGGCTACCTGGCGACGCAGCACGGCTGGGTCCAGTCCTACGGCACCCGGTACGTGCGCCCGCCGGTCCTGGCCGGGGACATCTCCCGCCCCGAGCCGATGACCGTCCGCTGGACGACGTACGCGCAGGCGCAGACCGCCAAGCCGGTCAAGGGCATGCTGACCGGTCCCGTCACGATGCTCGCCTGGTCCTTCGTACGGGACGACCAGCCGCTCGGCGAGACCGCGCGCCAGGTCGGGCTCGCCCTGCGGGACGAGGTCAACGACCTGGAAGCGGCCGGGACCTCGGTCATCCAGGTCGACGAGCCCGCACTGCGCGAGACGCTGCCGCTGCGGGCCGACGGCCACGCCGCCTACCTGGCCTGGGCGACCGAGTCCTTCCGCCTCACCACTTCGGGCGTCCGGCCGGAGACCCAGATCCACACGCACATGTGCTACGCGGAGTTCGGGGACATCGTCCAGGCCATCGACGACCTCGACGCGGACGTCATCAGCCTGGAGGCGGCCCGCTCGCACATGCAGGTCGCGACCGAGCTCGCCGAGCACGGCTACCCGCGCGAAGCGGGTCCCGGTGTGTGGGACATCCACTCGCCGCGCGTCCCCTCCGCCCGGGAGGCGGCGGCCCTGCTCCGCAAGGCGCTGGAGGCCATCCCCGCCGAACGCCTCTGGGTCAACCCCGACTGCGGCCTGAAGACCCGCGGCTGGCCCGAGACCCGCGCCTCGCTGGAGCACCTGGTGACGGCGGCCCGTGAGGTCCGGGCGGAACTCCTCTCCTCCTGAGCCGGGTTGGGGCCGGGGGGGGGGGGGGGGGGCCCCCCCCCCCCCCCCCCCCGGGGGGGGGGGGGGGGCCAAACGCGGCCCTCCCAAAAACCACCCACCACCCCCCCC
>NZ_JBVJGW010000029.1:12248-39759 GCF_055587105.1 Streptomyces sp. NPDC048461
GAAGGTGGGGCGGGGGGCGGGGTGGGTGGGGGGGCCCGGCCTGGTGCGGGTGGGGGGGTTGGGGGGGGGCGGGGGGGGGATCCCGGCCGGGCGGGGCCCGCCTGTTTCCGGGGGCATATTCCACGGCCGGATCTCCTCTATCCCCCCAGCACCCACACCCTTAGGTTAGGCTTACCTAAACATGGGGGTGTGGGGATGCAAGAGAAGGCACGACGCCAGTCACAGCAGGACGAGTGGGCCGACGAGGTGGTGGCCTGGCTGGGGTCGCAGGAAGACATGGACCGGGCACTGCGCGACGCACTGCGCCGCACGCCCAGCCAGCGCGAAGAAACGATTGCGCGCATGGCGGACGCCCTGCGGGGAGCCGCCCAGGGACTGACCATCCCCGGCTGCGCGGCCGCCGCCGGCATCCCCGAGCGCACCCTGCGCGAATGGCTGGAAATCGACGCCAGCTTCGCCGCGGCGGTCGACGCCGCCCACGCGCTGGCCGAGGCCCACGGGCTGCGACCGGGGACGGCCCCCACGCCCGCCGCGCTCCAGCTGATGCTGAACGCCATCCGCAAGGGCGCCGCATGGCCGGCGGCGGCGACGCTCGTCGGGATCTCCATCCGCGGGTTCAACCGGCTGCGCGCCGAGGCGCCGCCGGTGGGAGCCCTGATAGCGGCGGCCCAGCGCGCCCGGTCGGCGAAGGCGGGCGCGGGCCAGCGGCGCCGGCCGGCCAAGGCGGCGAGCAGCCGGGCGGGGTACCGGATCGTGCAGCTCGACGACCCCCTCCTGTCGCCGCGCGGCCAAGCAGGCTCCGGCACGAACGGGTTGGACGAGAGCGCCGGCCATCGAGGCTGAACACCGGACGGCCCGGCGGAAGGCGGGGCGGGCCAGGTACCCGCACGCGCCGTTGCCGTCCCGGGGCAGCGGGGCCCGCCGCTCCGGGCGTCACCACCGGCCCCCGTCGGGGCACCACGGCGCGGCGCCGACCATCCGATCGGCCACTTAGGTTAGGCTAAGCTAATCAGACGATGAAGGGGCGGGCTCTCCGCCGGTTCTCGTCCAGCTCCGCACGCCGGCGACCAGCCCCGGGCCGCGGAGCACCGGTACCGAGGAGATCCAGCCGTGGGACTTGCCGCCATCGCCCCCTACCCCATGCCCACCCAGGACACACTGCCGACTTCCGTGGCTCCGTGGGAGATCGACGCCGACCGGGCCGCCCTCCTGATCCACAACATGCAGAACCACAAGCTCCACCCCTTCCCCCGGGAGTGTTCGCCCCTCGTCGACCTGGTGGGCAACATCGCCGCGCTGCGCGGCGCCGCCCGCCGGCTCGGCATGCCGGTCGTCTTCAGCGCCGAGCCCCCGGCCGAACGCCCCGATCAGCTGGGCCTCGCCGCCGACCTCGGAAGCGACCCGACCGCGGCCGACTGCGACGTGTCGATCACCGAGGAGCTGACCCCGCACCGGGGCGAGCACGTGATCACCAACGCGCGGCACAACGCCTTCCTCCGGAGCCACCTGGAGCGCATCCTTCGCTCCACGGGCCGGGACCAGCTCGTCCTGTGCGGCGTGTTCGCCCACTCCGGCGTCCTGCTGACCGCGGCCGACGCCTTCATGAACGACATCCAGCCGTTCGTGGTCGCCGACGCGGTGGCCGACACCTCCGAGGAGGAGCACGCGCTCGCCCTGCGCTGGACGGCCGCGCGCGGCGCCGTCGTCCGCACGACCCGGACGCTCGTCCGCGAGCTGGACGCCCGATGACGGCGGCGCACCCCGCGCCCTGAGCGGACCGGCAGCAATGCGGGCGCGCGCCCGTCGAGGCCCTTCCGCGGCCGGAGCGGTTCCGGTCGCTCCGTACGCCCAACGCGCCGACGGCGGCGCGCGGTTGCCGGGGACGCACGGCCCGGACCGGGTCCAACTTGACAGCGTTCACCCCATCGGCGATGTTAGGCCAGCCTTACCTAACTGCAAGAAGGCAGGACCGAGGAAGGATGGGCATGTCCGCACCGCATGCGAGCTCGACCACCGGAGACACCCTCCCGGACACCCGGGATCTGGTGGGCATCGGCTTCGGCCCAGCCAACCTGGCCCTGGCGATAGCCATCCGGGAGCACAACGAACGGCGCGCCTCCGGCGAGGCCATACGAGCCTCGTTCGTCGAGCGGCAGGCCGACTTCGGCTGGCACCAGGGCATGCTCCTGGAGGGGGCCACCATGCAGGTGTCCTTCCTGAAGGACCTGGTGACCATGCGCAACCCCGGGAGCCCCTTCAGCTTCCTGCACTACCTGCAGGACCGGGACCGGCTGGCCGACTTCATCAACCAGAAGTCCTTCTTCCCGACCCGCCTGGAATTCCACGACTACCTCGGCTGGTGCGCCTCCCGCTTCACCGGGCAGGTCGGCTACGGCATCGAGGCCGTGGAGGTGCGGCGCCCCGAGGGCGCCGGGCCCGCGGACCACCTCGACGTCGTCACCCGGCCCGCCTCCGGGGCCGGACCGACGCGCACGACCCGCACCCGCAACCTGGTCCTCGGCACCGGACTGCGCCCCCGCGTCCCGGCCGGCATCAGCACCGGCCGCCACGTGTGGCACAACCGCGACCTGCTCCACCTCGCGCCGGGCCTGGCCTCCCGCCCGCACCGCCGCTTCGTGGTCGTCGGCGCCGGGCAGTCCGCCGCGGAGACGGCCGACCACCTGCACCGCGCGTTCCCGGACGCCGAGGTCTGCGCGGTGTTCTCCCGGTACGGGTACAGCCCCGCCGACGACAGCCCGTTCGCCAACCGGATCTTCGACCCGGCCGCCGTGGACGAGTTCTTCCGAGCGCCCGAGGACGTGAAGGAGAGGCTGATCGGCTACCACGCCAACACCAACTACGCGGTGGTGGACGGCGACCTGATCGAGCAGCTCTACCGGACGGTCTACCAGGAGAAGGTCGCCGGCACCGAGCGGCTGCGGGTCCTCAACGCCACCGCCCTCACGGCGGTGGAGGAACTCCCGGACGGCGCCCGGGCCGTGGTGCGTTCCCTGACGTCCGGCGAGACCCTCGCCCTGGACTGCGACGCGATCGTCCTGGCCACCGGGTACCGGCCCACCGACCCCGCGGAGCTCCTCGGCGACCTGACCGGGGAGTGCCTCACCGACGACCGGGGCCGGCTGCGCGTCGGCCGTGACCACCGGGTGGAGACCACCGACCGGGTCCGCGCCGGCATCTACGTCCAGGGCGGCGCCGCCGAGCACACCCACGGCCTCACCGCCTCCCTCCTGTCCACGCTGGCCGTGCGCTCCGGCGAGATCTGCGACTCCCTGTTCCTGCGCGTCGCCGAGCGCGAGGTGCAGGCGACCCTGGCGGCCAGGGCGGCGTCCGGCGCCGACGCCGTCCCCGCCCACCGGGGCTGATTCGCCGCTTCCGCGGCGAGGAGCCGGCCCGGGAGGGTCCACCACCCCGGTCCGGCCGCCCCGATCGTCCCGGCTGCACCGCCCCGTCCGCACCGATCGCCCCGTCTGCCCGGTGCGTCCCGCACGCCCCGCGCCACACCCCCGCACCGACCACCACGGTCATCACCCAAGGAGAGACGTCATGGCCACCACCAATCCCTTCGAGGACGACGACGCCCGCTACTTCGTCCTCGTGAACGCCGAGAACCAGCACTCGCTCTGGCCCGCCTTCGCGGAGATCCCCGCGGGTTGGACCGCCGTGCACGGCGAGGACAGCCGCCAGGGCTGCGCCGCGTACACGGACACCCACTGGACCGACATGCGGCCCGCCAGCCTCGCGGCACGGAGCTGACCCGGCCGCGGGCCGCCCCACGCACGGGCCGGGCCGGAGCAACCGCTCCGGCCCGGCTCTGACGTGTGCCCGGACGGCGCCACGAGCACTCCGGATCGGCCGACGCATGGCACAGATCAGCAGAGAATTAGGTTAGGCTCGCCTAAGTTGATCAGAACAGCGCCACGCCCGCCCCCCGCCGCCTCGACACCCGCCCGACGGAGCGGGGAGACGTCCGCGCTGCGAACCGGCTTGACGGGCACCTTCGTAGCTAGTTAGGTAAGCCTTCCCTAAATGAAGAATGCGGTGCCCGCGACGGCTCGGGCCCCGAGAAGAGAGTCGTCCCATGTCTGAATCGCTGTCCTTCCCGTCGTTCACGCTCGACCGCCTCGTCCAGGACGTCGCCGACGTGCTCTACACGGAGCCCTCCGACGTGTCCCTGGAAGAAGACCTCCTGGACCAGGGCCTCGACTCGATCCGGCTGATGTCGCTCATCGAGAAGTGGCGGGCCGAAGGCGCCAAGGTCACCTTCGTCGACCTCGCCGAGCGCCCGACCCTGCGCCAGTGGGCCGAACTCCTCACCCCCGCAGCCTGATCCCCGCCTCCCCCACACCTGCCCGCCCCGGAGCCTGCCGTGCCTCTGCGTGACTTCGTCATAGACATCGAACCCCTGCGCACCAGCCGCGACTTCCGCGCGATCTTCATCGCCCGGGTCGTGTCCCTGTTCGGCCTCGGCATGGCGACGGTGGCCCTGTCCGCCCAGGTGTACGGACTGACGCACTCCACCTTCAACGTCGCCGTCGCCAGCATGATCATGAGCATCACCGTGCTGCTGGGCTCGCTCTGGGGCGGCGTCATGGCCGACCGGACCGACCGCCGGCGCCTGATCGTGTGGGCCCGCGCGGCCGCCGCGCTCGCCTTCGCCGGCCTCGCCGTGAACGCCTTTCTCCCGGACCCCAGCCTCTGGGCCATCTACCTCTGCGTCGCCTGGGACGGACTGGCCACCGGCGTCAGCGTGACGGCCCTGATGGCCGTCGCCCCGACCCTCGTGCGCCCCGACCAACTCCCCGCCGCGGGGGCCCTGATCTCCCTCACCGGTGAGATCGGCTCCATCAGCGCGCCGTTCCTCGGCGGCATCCTGCTCGCCCTCTGGGGCGCCGGACCGGTCTTCGCCTTCACCGCCGTCACCACGGCCGTCACCACCTTCCTGATCGCCCGGATCCGGCCGCTGCCCCCGGTCAAGGACGAGGACGACGAGGAGTACGGCGCCGACAGCGGATCCCTGCTCGTGGCCTTCAAGTACGCCCTGCGCAACCGCGTCGTGGGCGGCCTGGTCGCCCTCGGCGGCGTGATGGCGCTGTTCAACGTGCCGGTCGTGCTCTTCCCCGAGATGGTCGACCGCCAGTTCAACGGCAGCGAGGTCATGCTCGGCCTCCTCTACACCGCACCCGCGGTCGGCGCCGTCGTCATCTCGGCCACCAGCGGCTGGCTCACCCGCGCCGCCCGGCCCGGCCGGCTCCTGCTCGGCGCCGCCTTCACCGGCGGCCTGGCCACGGTCGGCTTCGGCCTCAGCGGCAACATCTGGGTCGCCTTCGCCCTGCTCGCGGTGTGCGGAGCCGCCGGAACCGTGTACGAGATCCTCGAGTACGCCCTCGTGCAGCACAGCACCCCCGACCGGCTGCGCGGCCGCATCGTCAGCGTCATCACCACGCAGGGCACCACCGGCGGCGTCGTCGGTGACGTCGAAGTCGCGGCCCTCGCGCGCTGGTTCAGCCCCGGTGGCGCCGCCGTCGTCAACGGTGCCATCTGTGCCGTGGCCGCCGTGGTCGTGGCCGTCGCCGTACCCGGCCTGCGCAAGGCCACCCTTCCCCGCGAGGAGGAGGAGCCGGAGCAGGAGCCCGCCGCCGCGCTCCCCTCGGCGCCCGGCGCCTAGACCCCGGCGCCCGGACCCCGCCGCCCGCGCCGGGCCAGGCCCGCGACTCCCCCGAGCCGCGGGCCACCGGCACCACCGCGCCCGCGGCTCCGGACACCCGCCGCCCGGCACCCCACCCGGCCTGGCCACAGGCCCCCCGCACTCCGTCGACACCCCCGCCGGTCCCGCCACCGGCCACGGACCCGCAGCGAACCTGGAGCACGATCCATGACCGAGCGTCCCTCCCAGCGCCTTCCCCTGACCGGGGCCCAGACCGGTGTCTGGTACGGCCAGCGCCTCGACCCCGACTCCCCGGTCTACAACGTGGGCCAGTACGTCGAGATCGAGGGCCCCCTCGACGCGGGTCTGTTCGTGGCCGCGCTGCGGCGGACGGTCGCCGAGAGCGAGGCGCTCACCGCGCGCTTCGCGGAGGACGCGGACGGGAACCCGTACCAGCTCACCTGGAGCGGCCCGGCGGCCGGTCCGCTCGTCGCCGTCCTCGACCACACCGGGCAGGACGACCCGTACGGCACCGCGCTCGACCTCATGCGCACCGACATGGCCCGCCCCGTGGACCCGGTCCGCGACTCCCTGTACGTCTTCACGCTGCACAAGGTCGGTCCGGACCGCACCCTCTGGTACCAGCGGGCCCACCACATCGTGCTGGACGCCTTCGGGTTCTCCCTGATCTCCCGCCGGACCGCCGAGGTGTACACCTCCCTCGTGCGCGGGGAGGAGCCGTCGCCCAGCCCCTTCGGCGGGCTGGACGTCGTCCTCGCCGAGGAGGAGGCCTACCGCGCCTCGCCCCGGTGCGCCGAGGACCGCGCCTACTGGCTGGAGCGGCTGGCGGACCACCCCGAGCCGGAACCGCTGAGCGGCGCGCGGTTCCCGGCCGGCCACGCCTTCCTGCGCGACGGCGCAACCCTGACCCCGGAGGAGACGGCGGGTCTCCTCGCCGTCGCCCGCGCCGCGCGCGCCAGCTGGGCCGACGTGATGACCGCCGCGTTCGCGGCCTACCTCCACCGCGCCACAGGCGGCCGCGACGTGCTGCTGTCCCTGCCCGCCATGGCGCGGCTCGGCTCGGCGGCGCTCAAGGTGCCCGCCATGGTCGTCAACGTCCTGCCGCTGCGCGTCGCCGTGCGCCCGCAGACCCCGCTGGCCGACCTGGTCGGCCAGGTCGCGGCCGACGTCCGCGACCTGCGCCGCCACCAGCGCTACCGCGCCGAGGACATCCGCCGCGACCTCGGCCTGGCCGGGCGCGAACAGGGCGTCCTCGGCCCCATGGTCAACATCAAGGCCTTCGACAACGACCTCGATTTCGCCGGGGCCGCCGGCTCCGTGCACAACGTCGCCGCCGGCCCGGTGGACGACCTCACCCTCGGCGTCTACCACGACGCCGCCGAAGGCCGCATCCGCTTCGAGCTCGACGCCAACCCCCGGGCCTACGACGCCGGGACGCTGGCCGAGCGCCGCGCCGAGTTCGCCCGGTTCCTCCGCGAGGCCGCCGCGGCCGGCCCGCAGGCCCCCGTCGGCCGCCCCGACCTGCTCTCCCCCGAGGACCGCGACGCCGTGCTCCTCGCCGGGAACGACACCGCCCGCCCGGTGACGGCCGGCACCGTCGTCGACGCCTTCGAGGAGGCCGCCCGGCTGCACCCCGGCCTGCCGGCCGTGATCGCGGGCACCCGGACCCTGGACTACGCGGGCCTGGAGGAGCGCGCCAACCGGCTCGCCCGCCTCCTCATCGCCCGCGGGGCCGGACCCGAGACCCTGGTCGGCCTCGCGCTGCCCCGCACCGCCGACCTGGTGGTGGCCCTGCTCGCCGTCATGAAGGCCGGCGGCGCCTACCTGCCCCTCGACCTCGACTATCCTGCCGACCGGCTGGAGTTCATGGTCGAGGACGCCCGCCCGCTGTGCGTCCTGACCACCCTGGACTGCGCCGCGCTCGCCCCGCTCGTGGACGGGGTCGAGACCGTCGTGCTCGACGCCCCCGACACCCTCGCCGAGCTCGCCGACACCGCCGTCGACGCCCCCCGCGACGCCGACCGCACCGCGCCCCTCACCGGCGCTCACCCCGCGTACGTCATCTACACCTCGGGCTCGACCGGCCGGCCCAAGGGCGTGGTCATCCCGCACGCGGCCCTCGCCAACTTCCTGCGCATGCAGGCCCACGACCTCGAACTCGCCCCCGCCGACCGGCTCGTCGCCGTCACCACCATCTCCTTCGACATCGCCGCCCTGGAGATCCACACCCCGCTGATCTGCGGTGCGACCGTGGTCCTCGCGGACCGCGACACCGTTCGGGACCCGGCCGCGCTCGCCGCGCTCGTCGACGCCCACCGCCCCGCCGTCATGCAGGCCACCCCCTCGTTGTGGCACGCGTTGCTGGAGGACGGCCGCCCCACCACGCTCGGCTCCGCCCGGGTGCTGGTCGGCGGCGAGGCCCTGCCCGCGGCCCTCGCCGAGCGCCTGGCGCGCACCGCCCGGTCGGTCACCAACGTGTACGGGCCGACGGAGGCCACCGTCTGGGCGACCTCCAGCCGCCTCGACCCCGGCCACACCGGCGTGCCCGACATCGGCACACCGTTCTGGAACACCCGCGCGCACGTCCTGGACGGCGCGCTGCGTCCGGTGGGCACCGGCCGGCCCGGCGAGCTGTACCTCGCGGGCGACCAGCTGGCCCGCGGCTACCTCGGCCGCCCGGCCCTGACCTCCGAGCGGTTCTGCGCCGACCCCCACGGCCCCGCCGGCAGCCGGATGTACCGGACCGGCGACCTCGTGCGCCGCCGGGCCGACGGCCGCATCGACTTCCTCGGGCGCGTGGACGACCAGGTCAAACTGCGCGGCTTCCGCATCGAACTCGGCGAGATCGAGAGCGCGCTGACCTCGGGCGAGGGCGTGGACCGGGGCGTGGTCATGGTCCGCGAGGACCTTCCCGGCTTCCCGCACCTCGTCGGCTACGCCACCCCCGCGGCCGGCGGCCCAGCCCCCGAGCCCGCCGCGCTGCGCCGGGCCCTGGCCGAGCGGCTGCCCGAGTACATGGTCCCGTCCGCCGTGGTCGTCCTCGACGCCTTCCCCCTGACGGCCAACGGCAAGATCGACCGGCGCTCCCTGCCCGCCCCCGACCTGGCCGCGCTCGCCACGGCCGGCGCCCGCACCCCGCGCGGCGCCCGCGAGGAGATCCTCTGCGGCGTCTTCGCGGACGTGCTGGGCCTGGACTCCGTGGGTCCGGACGACGACTTCTTCACCCTCGGCGGGCACTCCCTGCTGGCCGCCCGGGTGATCGCCCGGGTCCGGACGGCCCTGGGCACCGAGTGCGGGATCCGGGACGTCTTCGAGGCGCGCACCGTCGCCGCCCTCGCCGCCCGCCTCGCCGAACGCACGGCCGCCGCCCGCCCGGCGCCCGTCGCGGGACCGCGCCCCGACCCGCTGCCGCTGTCGTACGCGCAGCAGCGCCTGTGGTTCGTCCACCAGGTGGAGGGCGCGAGCGCCACCTACAACATCCCGTTCGTGGTGCGCTTCGACGCGCCGCTCGACGCGGACGCCCTCGACGCGGCGCTGCGGGACGTGGCGGCCCGCCACGAGACCCTGCGCACCGTCTTCGGGGAGCGGGACGGGGAGCCGTACCAGCGCGTGCTGGACGTGGCGGAGGCCGGAGTGCGGCTGTACGTCGAGGACGTGGCCGCGGACGGCTTCGAGGCGGCGGTCCGGGCGGCGCTCGGGCACCTCTTCGAGCTGGCGTCGCAGGCACCGCTGCGGGTGACGCTGGTGCGCGACGCGGCCTCCGGGGCGCACGCGCTGGTGGTCCTGCTGCACCACATCGCGAGCGACGAGTGGTCGATGGGGCCGTTCCTGCATGACCTGGAGCGGGCGTACGCGGCCCGGTGCGCGGGCGCCGACCCGGTGCTCGGCGTCCCGGCCTTCCAGTACGCCGACTTCGCGCTGTGGCAGCGGGAGCTGCTGGGCCCGGCGCGCACGCCCGGTTCCCTCGCGGCCGTCCAGGCCGCGTACTGGCGCGGGGCGCTGGCGGAGCTTCCGGCGGAGGCCGGGCTGCCGGCGGACCGGCCGCGCCCGGCGGTGGCCGACCCGGCCGGTGCGATGGTGTTCAAGAAGGTTCCGCGCGAACTGGCCTCCGGGATACGGGCGCTGGCGCGCGAGAGCGGGACCAGCGTGTTCATGGTGGTGCACGCGGCGGTCGCCGCGGTGCTGCACCGGCTCGGCGCCGGCGAGGACATCGTGCTCGGCAGCCCGGTCGCGGGCCGCACGGACAGCGCCCTCGACGACCTGGTCGGCTTCTTCGTCAACACGGTGGTCCTGCGGACCGACCTGTCGGGCGACCCGTCGTTCGGCGAGCTGCTGGAGCGGGTGCGGACGGCGGACCTGACCGCGCTCGACCACGCCGACCTGCCCTTCGACCGGATCGTGGAGGAGGTCAACCCGGAGCGATCGCTGGCCCGTCACCCGCTGTTCCAGACGATGGTCTCGCACAGCACGGTGACCCAGGACCTGGCGCACCTGTTCGGGCACCCGGCCCGGGCAGACCGGGTGGACCCGGGGGTCACCAAGTTCGACCTCGACATCACCTTCTCGGACGCGGCGCACAGCGAGGACCTGGACCTGGAGGTCTTCTACGCGACCGCGCTGTTCGACCGCGCGACGGTGGAGACGTTCACGGACCGGCTGCTGCGCGCCCTCGCGACGGCGGTGGCGGCCCCCGCGGACCCGGTGTCGTGGTGGGAGCTGCGGGACACGGCCGAGCGGGCCCGTCTGGCCCGGTGGAACGACACGGACCGGCCGGTGGCGCCGGAGTCGGTGACGGAGGTGTTCGCGGCCCGCGCCGCGGCCGCACCGGACGAGGTGGCCGTGGTCGCCGGTGCGGAGCGGCTGACGTTCGCCGAACTCGACGACCGGGCGGGCCGGCTGGCGGCCCTGCTCGCCGAGCACGGCGTGGGACCGGACGCGGTGGTGGCCCTGGCCGTCCCGCGCTCGGCCGACACCGTGGTGGCCACGCTCGCCGCGCTGAAAGCGGGCGGCGCCTACCTGCCGCTGGACCTGGACCACCCGGCGGAGCGGATCGCGTTCATGCTGCGCGACGCCGCCCCCGTGTGCGCGGTGACCACCCGGGCGGTCGCGGACCGGCTGCCGGGGGTGGACCTGCTGGTCCTGGACGACCCGCAGACCGTGGAGCGGCTGGCGTCCGCGGTTCCCGCGGCGTCCGTGCCCGTGGACCCCGAGCACGCCGCGTACGTCATCTACACCTCGGGCTCCACCGGTGTCCCCAAGGGGGTCGTGCTGCGGCACGCCGGTCTGACCCGGCTGTTCCGCGACCACGAGCGGGAGCTGTACGTGCCGGTCGCCGAGCGGCTCGGCCGACGGGTGAAGGCCCTGCACACCGCGTCGTTCTCCTTCGACTCCTCCTGGGAGCAGCTGCTCTGGCTGGTCGCCGGGCACGAGCTGCACGTCCTGGACGAGTACGGCCGCCGGGACGCCGACGCGGTCGTGGCCTACGTGCGCGCGGAGCGGATCGACACGCTGGACGTGACCCCCTCGTACGGCCGGCAGCTGGTCGACGCCGGTCTGCTGGCCGGCGAGTGGCGGCCGCCGCTGTTCCTGCTCGGAGGGGAGGCGGTGCCGCCCGCGCTGTGGGCGGAGCTGCGGGAGGCGACGGGTGTGGAGGTCGTCAACTACTACGGTCCGACCGAGTTCACGGTGGACGCCCTGGTCGCGCGGGTGGGCGACTGTGCCTCGCCCGTGGTGGGCCGCCCGCTGGACAACAGCCGGGCGCACGTCCTGGACGGGCGGCTGCGGCCGGTGCCGGTGGGCGTGCCGGGTGAGCTGTACCTGGCGGGAGAGCAGAACGCGCGCGGCTACCTGGGCCGGTTCGCGCTGACGGCGGAACGTTTCGTCGCGGATCCGTTCGGATCCCCGGGCACCCGGATGTACCGGACCGGCGATGTCGTGCGGTGGCGCGCCGACGGCCTGCTGGAGTTCCTGGGCCGGGTCGACGACCAGGTCAAGATCCGCGGCTTCCGCGTGGAGCCGGCCGAGGTGGAGGCCGAACTCGCGGCCCTGGACGGGGTGGCCTCGGCCGCCGTCGTGGTCCGGGAGGACACCCCGGGCCTGCCCCGGCTCGTCGGCTACGTCACCGGCACGGCCGAGCCGGCCCGTCTGCGGGCCCTGCTCGCCGAGCGGCTGCCCGAACACCTGGTCCCGGCCGCCGTGATGGTGCTGCCGGTGCTGCCGACGAACGTGAACGGCAAGCTGGACCGGGCGGCGCTGCCGGCGCCGGTCACGGCGGCCGGGCACGCCGGGCGGGCGCCGAGCGGCCCCGTCGAGGAGCGCATCGCGGAGGTCTTCGCGCACGTCCTGGGCCTGCCGGAGGTCGGCGCGGACGAGGACTTCTTCCAGCTGGGCGGGCACTCCCTGCTGGCCACCCGGGTGGTCGCCCGGCTCCGGTCCGCGCTGCGCACCACGTGCTCGGTGCGGGACGTGTTCGAGCTGCGCACGGTCGCGGAACTCGCGGAGCGGCTCGCCGGCCGGCGCGCGGAGGTCCGCCCCGAGCTCGCCGCCGCGGCCCGCCCCGGACGGCTGCCGCTGTCGTACGCCCAGGCCCGGCTGTGGTTCCTGCACCGGATGGAGGGCGCCAACGCGACGTACAACATCCCGCTGGTCCTGCGCCTGCGCGGAACGCTGGACCCGGCGGCGCTGCACGCCGCCGTGCACGACGTGACGGCCCGCCACGAGGCGCTGCGCACGGTGTTCGCGGAGGACTCCGAGGGCCCGTTCCAGCGGGTGCTGGAGCCGTCCGCCGCGGCCGTGCCGTTCGAGGTGGCCGAGGTGGACCCGGCGGAGCTGGCCGGCCGGGTCGAGGCCGCCGCCGGGCACCCCTTCGACCTGGAGGCGGAGCTTCCGCTGCGGGTGTCGGTGCTGCGCACGGCCCCCGACGACCACGTGTTGCTCCTGCTGCTGCACCACATCGCGGGTGACGAGTGGTCCACCGGCCCGCTGCTGGCCGACCTCTCCGCCGCCTACGCGGCCCGCTGCGCGGGCCACCCGTACGAGGCGGCGCCGCTGCCGGTGCAGTACGCGGACTACGCGCTCTGGCAGCGGGAGCTGCTGGGCGACCCCGCCGCGGCGGACTCCCTCGCGCACGGCCAGGCCGGCTTCTGGCGCGAGGCCCTCGCGGGCCTCCCGCAGGAGGCGGCCCTGCCCACGGACCGGCCGCGTCCGGCGCTGCCCTCGCACGAGGGCCGCACCGTGTCCGTGCCGCTGCCCCGTCCGCTGGTGGCGGGCCTGGAGGCGCTGGCCGCGGAGCGCGGGACGACGATGTACACCGTGGTGACCGCCGCCGTGGCGGCGCTGCTGCACCGGCTCGGCGCGGGCGAGGACATCGCGCTGGGCAGCCCGGTCGCCGGTCGCGGCGAGGAGGCCCTCGACGGCCTGGTCGGGTTCTTCGTGAACACCCTGGTCATCCGGGCCGACCTCACGGGCGACCCGTCCTTCGGGGAACTGCTGCGCCGCACCGCGGCGTTCGGCGCGGCCGCGCTGGCCCACGCTGACCTGCCGTTCGACTCGGTCGTCGAGGCCGTCAACCCCGAGCGCTCGCTGTCGCGGCACCCGCTGTTCCAGACGATGGTCGCGTACGAGGACGGCGGCGCCGAGCCCGTCCGCACCCTCGGCGCGCTGAGCGCCGAGGAGTTCCCGGTCGCGGCGGGCGACGCCAAGTTCGACCTGGAGATCCTCTTCCGCCGCACGCCGGGCACGCCACCCGGCACCCGAGGTGCGGACGGCGCCGGCGCCGCGCCCGCCGCGATGACGTGCGGCGTGCGCTACGCGGCCGAACTGTTCGACGAGGCGACCGTGCGGTCCCTGCAGACCCGGCTGGTCCGGCTGCTCGGTGCGGCCGTGGCCGCTCCCGACGTCCCGCTCGCCTCACTGGAGCTGCTGGAGCCCGCCGAGCGGGCCCAGGTCCTGCACGGCTGGAACGACACGGCCCGCCCGGTCGCCGCCGAGACCCTGGATTCCCTGGCCGTGGCCGGGGCCCGGCGCGATCCCCTCGGCACGGCCCTCGTCTTCGAGGGGCGCGAGCTGTCGCGCGCGGAGTTCGAGGAGCGCGTCAACCGCCTGGCGCGGCTGCTGATCGGCCGCGGGGTCGGACCCGAGAGCGTGGTCGGCGTCGCCCTGCCGCGCTCCTTCGACCTCGTGGTCGCGCTGCACGCGGTGGTCCGGGCGGGCGGCGCCTACCTGCCGCTCGACCTCGGGCTGCCGGCCGAGCGGCTTGCGTACATGACGCGGACCGCCGCGCCCGCCTGCGTGCTGACGGACCTGGCCTCGCTGGCCCTGCTGCCGGCCCCGGCCGACGGCGCCCCCGAACCGCTCGTCCTGGACGCACCGGAACGGACGGCCGAACTGGCCGCGCTGCCGGCCGGTCCGGTCGGGGACGCGGAGCGCACGGCGCCGCTGCTGCCCCGCCACCCCGCGTACGTGATCTTCACCTCCGGCTCCACCGGCATGCCCAAGGGCGTCGTGGTCGAGCACGAGGCGATCGTCAACCGGCTGCGCTGGATGCAGGACGCCTACCGCCTCGACGCCTCCGACCGGGTGCTCCAGAAGACCCCGGCGAGCTTCGACGTGTCGGTCTGGGAGTTCTTCTGGCCGCTCGCCGAGGGAATCCCCCTCGTCATCGCCCGCCCCGACGGACACAAGGACCCGCTCTACCTCGCCGAACTCATCCGCGAACAGCGCGTCTCCGTCCTCCACTTCGTCCCCTCCATGCTCGGCGCCTTCCTCGGCGAGACCGAGATCGCCGCCTGCCCGAGCCTGCGCCTGGTCGTGTGCAGCGGCGAGGCCCTGCCCACCGAGCTCGTCGCCCGCTTCCACACCTCCGCCGCGGGCACGGGCGCCCGCCTCGTCAACCTGTACGGACCCACCGAGGCGGCCGTCGACGTCACCGCCGCGGACTGCCCGGCGCCGTCGGCGGGGGCCGTCTCCACGGCGGCGTCCGCCCCGATCGGCGCCCCGGTGTGGAACACCCGCGTCTACGTGCTGGACGCGCGGCTCCAGCCGGTGCCCGCCGGCGTGCCCGGCGAGCTGTACCTCGCCGGCGTCCAGCTGGCCCGCGGCTACGTCGGCCGCCCCGGCCTGAGCGCCGAGCGCTTCACCGCCGACCCGTTCGGCGGGGCGGGGGCCCGGATGTACCGGACCGGCGACCTGGTCCGGTGGAGCGCGACCGGCCGGCTGGAGTACCTGGGCCGCACCGACGACCAGGTCAAGCTGCGCGGGTTCCGCATCGAGCTCGGCGAGATCCAGGCCGTCCTCACCGGCGCCCCCGGCATCGCCCAGGCCGCCGTCGTCGTCCGCGAGGACCAGCCCGGCGTGCAGCGGCTCGTGGCCTACGCCGTGGCCGCGCCCGGCGCCGACGCCGACCCGGACGCCCTGCGCGCCGTGGCCGCCACCCGGCTGCCCGAGTACATGGTCCCGGCCGTCGTGGTGCCGATGGCGGCCCTGCCGACCACGCCCAACGGCAAGCTCGACCGGCGCGCCCTGCCGGCTCCCGCCGCCCCGGCCGCGGTGGCCTCCCGGGCCCCGCGTGACGCCCGGGAGGAGATCCTCGCCGGCATCCTCGCGGACGTCCTGGGTCTGGACTCGGTCGGCGTCGAGGACGACTTCTTCGCCCTTGGCGGCCACTCCCTGCTCGCCGCCCGCGCGGTGGGCCGCTTCCGGGCCGCCCTGGACGTCGACTGCGGCATCCGCGACCTGTTCGAACTGCGGACCGTCGCGGCGCTGGCCGCCCGGCTCGCGGAGCCCACCGGCGCCGGCCGTCCCCGCCTCACCGCGGCGGTCCCCCGCCCGGAGCGGGCGCCGCTGTCGTTCGCGCAGCGCAGGCTGTGGCTCCTGGACAGCGTCCGGGGCCCCGGCACCACGTACAACGTGCCCCTGGCGGTGCGGCTGGACGGGCCGGTGGACGCCGTGGCGCTGGAGGCCGCCGTCCAGGACCTGGTCGGCCGGCACGAGAGCCTGCGGACGGTGTTCGGCGAGCACGAGGGCGAGCCGTACCAGGTCGTCCTGCCCGCCGGGCGGGCCCGCGTACCGGTGACGGTCCGCGAGGTGGCCGCCGACCGGCTGGACGCCGAGGCGGTCCGCGCCGGGAGCCACGTCTTCGACCTCGGCGCCGAACCGCCGGTGCGGGTCACGCTGCTGCGCGCCGCCCCGGACGACCACGTGCTGGTGGTCCTGGTGCACCACATCGCCACCGACGAGGGTTCCACCGGCCCTCTGCTGGCCGATCTGGACCTGGCGTACGCCGCCCGGGCGGCGGGCGCGGAGCCCGTCTTCGCACCGCTGCCGGTGCAGTACGCCGACTTCGCCCTCTGGCAGCGCGAGCTGCTCGGCGACGCCGCCGACCCGGGCTCGACCGCGGGGCGGCAGGCCGCGTACTGGCGGCAGGCGCTGGCCGGCGCACCGGCCGAGGTGGCGCTGCCCACCGACCGGCCGCGCCCGGCGGTCCCCTCGTACGAGGGGGACGTGGTGATCTTCGACGTCCCGGCGCAGACCGGGGCCGGACTGGCGCGGATCGCCCGCGAGGGCGGCGCGACGCTGTTCATGGTGGCCCACGCGGCCGTGGCCGCGCTGCTGCACCGGCTCGGCGCCGGCGAGGACATCCCGCTGGGCAGCCCGGTGTCGGCGCGCGAGGGCGAGGAGCTCGACGGGCTCGTCGGCTTCTTCCTCAACACGCTGGTGCTGCGCGCCGACCTGTCGGGCGACCCGACCTTCGCGGAGCTGGTGGAGCGGGTCCGCGACACCGGTCTGGCCGCCTTCGCCCACGCCGACCTGCCGCTGGAGGCGGTGGTGGAGGCGGTGGACCCGGAGCGGTCCCGCTCGCGCAATCCGCTGTTCCAGACGATGGTCACCTACCACTCGACGGACAGCGCCGTTCCGGAGCTGTTCGGGCTGCCGGCGCGGGAGTTCGGCGTCGAGACGGGCGGCGCGAAGTTCGACCTGGAGATCGCCTTCGGCGCCTCCCAGGAGCACGGCGGCATCGCGGGCGGCATCCGCTTCGCGACCGACCTCTTCGACCGCGCGAGCGTCGAACTGCTCGCCCGGCGGCTGCTGTCGCTGCTGGACGCGGTCGTCGCCGCCCCGGACCGGCCCGTCTCGGCGGTGGAGGTGCTGGACCCGGCGGAGCGCGAGCGCGCACTGAACGGCTGGAACGACACCGCCCGTCCGCTCGGCGGCCCCCGGACCCTTGCGGGCCTGGTCACGGCCGGGGCGAAGGACGCTGCCGCCCCCGCGCTGGTCTTCGAAGGGCGCGAGCTGCCGCGCGCGGAGTTCGAGGAGCGGGTCAACCGCCTGGCGCGGCTGCTGATCGGCCGCGGGGTCGGACCGGAGTCGGTGGTGGCCGTAGCCCTGCCGCGCTCCTTCGACCTCGTGGTCGCGCTGCACGCGGTGGTCCGGGCGGGCGGCGCCTACCTGCCGCTCGACCTGGGGCTGCCGGCCGAGCGGCTGGCGGCCATGACCCGGGCGGCGGAGCCCCTCCTGATCGTTACCGACACCCTGTCGGGAACCACGCTCTCCCCCGAAGTGGGCCGTGAGCGCGTCCTGTTGGACTCCCCCACCGTCCGCTCCGCGCTGGCGGCCCTGGACGGCGCCGACGTGGCCGACGCGGAGCGGCGCGAGCCCCTGCTGCCCCGCCACCCCGCATACGTGATCTTCACCTCCGGCTCCACCGGTACGCCCAAGGGCGTCGTGGTCGAGCACGAGGCGATCGTCAACCGGCTGGAGTGGATGCAGGGGGCCTACGCCCTGCGTCCCGGTGACCGGGTGCTCCAGAAGACCCCGGCGAGCTTCGACGTGTCGGTCTGGGAGTTCTTCTGGCCGCTCGCCGAGGGAATCCCCCTCGTCGTCGCCCGCCCCGACGGGCACAAGGACCCGCTCTACCTCGCCGAACTCATCCGCGAACAGCGCGTCTCCGTAATCCACTTCGTCCCCTCCATGCTCGGCGCCTTCCTCGGCGAGACCGAGATCGCCGCCTGCCCGAGCCTGCGCCTGGTCGTGTGCAGCGGCGAGGCCCTGCCCACCGAGCTCGTCGCCCGCTTCCACAGCTCCGCCGGGACCTCCCCGGTGGCGCTGGAGAACCTGTACGGCCCCACGGAGGCGGCCGTCGACGTCACCTCCGGTTCCTGCACCGTGCTCACCGCGGCGGAGGGCAGGGCCTCCGCCTCGATCGGCCGGCCGGTGTGGAACACCCGGGTGTACGTGCTGGACGCGCGGCTGCGCCCGGTCCCCGTGGGCGTGCCCGGCGAGCTGTACCTCGCCGGCGTCCAGCTGGCCCGCGGCTACGTCGGCCGCCCCGGCCTGAGCGCCGAGCGCTTCACCGCCGACCCGCACGGGGCCGCCGGCGCCCGCATGTACCGCACGGGCGACCTCGTACGGCGCCTCGCGGACGGACGGCTGGACTACCTCGGCCGCGCCGACGACCAGGTCAAGCTGCGCGGGTTCCGGATCGAGCTCGGCGAGATCGAGGCCGTCCTCACCGGCGCCCCGGACATCTCCCAGGCCGCCGTCGTCGTCCGCGAGGACCAGCCCGGCGTCCGGCGCCTGGTGGCGTACGCCGTCCCCGCGCCCGGCGCCGAGGTCGACGCGGCGGCGCTGCGCGCCCTGGCCGCCTCCCGGCTGCCCGAGTACATGGTCCCGGCCGTGTTCACGGCGCTGGAGCGGCTGCCGCTCTCGGCGAACGGCAAGCTGGACCGGCGTGCGCTGCCGGCGCCGGTGGTTCCGGCGGCGGTCCCGGCCCCGGCCGGATCGGCCGCGGTGCCCACCGGGACGCCCGAGGAGATCCTGTGCGCCCTGATGGGCGAGGTGCTGGGTCTGCCCGCGGTCGGTCCGGAGGCCAACTTCTTCGAGCTCGGCGGCGACAGCATCGTGTCGATCCGCCTGGTCGGCCTGGCCCGCAAGGCCGGACTGACCGTCTCGGCCCGGCTGGTCTTCCAGCACCCGACCCCGGCCGCGCTGGCGGCCGTCGCCACCGTGATCGAGGGGACCCCGGCCCCCGCCGCCCGCGCCGCGGACTCCGGTCCCGGACCGCTGCCGCTGCCCCCGGTCGCCGCCTGGCTCGCCGAACGGGGCGGCCCGTTCGCCGCGTTCGCCCAGGCCCGGCTGGTCCAGCTGCCCGCCGGGGCCGGGCGCCCGCACCTCACGGCGGCGCTGCAGGCCGTGCTCGACCACCACGACGGCCTGCGCCAGCTCCTGACCGTGGCCCGCCCCGGGGTGTGGAGCGCGGAGGTCCGGCCGGCCGGCGCGGTGGACGCCGCCGCCGTGCTGGAGGGCGTGGACGCCGCCGGTCTGTCCGACGGCGCCCTGCGGGAGCTGGTCACCACGGAGTCCGAGCGGGTGTGGCGCCTGCTCGACCCCGAGTCCGGAGCGCTGCTGCGCGCCGTGCACCTCGACCGGGGCCCGGCCGAGCCGGGCCGGCTGCTGCTCGTCGCCCACCACCTCGCGGTGGACGAGGTCTCCTGGCAGATCCTGCTCCCCGACCTGCGGGCGGCCTACGAGTCCGCCGCCGCGGGCCGCGCCGCCGCCCTGGAACCGGTGGGCACTTCCCTGCGCGCCTGGACCACGCACCTGCTGGCCGAGGCGCAGAGCCCGCGCCGCACCGCCGAGCTGGACCGCTGGCTGGCGGCCGCCCCGGGCGGCCCGCTGCTCGCGGAGCGCCCGCTGGACCCGCGCACCGACACGGCGGCCACCGCGCGCCGGCTGTCCGTACGGATCTCCGCCGAGCGGACGGCCCCGCTGCTGCAGGCGGTTCCCGCCGCCTTCCACGGCACGGTCGGCGACACCCTGCTCAGCGCCCTCGTGCTGACGGTCGGCGACTGGGCGGCACGCACCGGGCGGCCCCGTCCGGACGGGTTCACCGTGGACCTGGAGGGGCACGGCCGCGAGCAGGAACTGCTGCCCGGGGCCGACCTCACCCGCACGGTGGGCTGGCTGACCAGCATCCACCCGCTGCGGCTGCCCGCCGGGGCGTACGACCCGGCGGCCGTGCTCGCCGGGCGCGCGGACGCCGGGGACCTGCTCAAGGAGGTCAAGGAGCTGCTGCGGGCGGTGCCCGACGGGGGGATCGGCGCGGGCCTGCTGCGGTACGCCAACGCGGCCACGGCGCGGCTGTTCGACCCGGCGGCCCGCCCCGAGATCCTGTGGAACTACCTGGGCCGGCAGACCGGCCGGGCCGATTCCGCCTGGGGTCCGGCCGCCGAGGCGGACGCCGTGTCCGCCCGTCCCGACCCGGAGATGCCGCTCTCGCACGTCCTGGAGATCACCGCGGAGGTCACCGACGGGGACGGCGGGCCCGAACTCACCGCGCACTTCATCTGGGCGGGCGAAGCGCTCTCCCAGGACACCGTCGGACAGCTCGCGGACGGCTGGACGGCCGCCGTGGACGCCCTCGCCTCCTGGGCGGACGGCGGCACCTCCGGGGGACACACCCCCTCGGACCTCGACCTGCTCGACCTCGACCAGGACCAGATCACCATGCTCGAAGAAATGTGGAGGGCCCAGCAGTGACGCAGGCGCGAATCGAGGACATGCTTCCGCTGTCCCCCTTGCAGCAGGGCATGCTGTTCCACTCCGTCTACGACGCGAGCGCGCCGGACGTCTACACGGTGCAGGTCTCCGTCTCCCTGGCCGGTCCCGTCGACGCGGACCGGCTGGAGCGGGCGGGCGCCGCCCTGCTGCGCCGCCACCCGAACCTGCGGGCCGGGTTCTGGCACGAGGGGGTGCCGCAGCCGGTGCAGTTCGTCCCGTCCGAGGTGACCTTCACCCTCGGCCGCCAGGATCTGTCCGCCGATCCCTCCGACGCCGCGCTGCGCCGCGTGGAGCGGGCCGAGCTGGACCGCCGGTTCGAGCTGCACCGGCCGCCGCTGCTGCGGCTGCTGCTGGTGCGCCGGGGCCCCGACGACCACCTGCTGGTCGTCACCGTGCACCACATCCTGGTCGACGGCTGGTCGATGCCGCTGCTCGTCGGGGACCTCCTCGCGCTGTACGAGAGCGACGGCGACGCCTCGGCCCAGCAGCCCGTACGCCCCTACCGCGACTACCTGAAGTGGCTGAAGGCGCAGGACGTCCCGGCCGCCGAGGCCGCCTGGCGCACCTCGCTGGCGGGGCTGGAGGAGGCCGTGCTCGTGGCCCCCGCCGACCCGTCCCGCACGGCCGTCCGGCCGGGCGTGCACCGGGTGGAGCTGTCCGGGGCCGCCACCGCGCGCCTGACGGCCGCCGCCCGGTCGCTGGGCACCACCCCGAGCACGGTGATCCAGGCGGCCTGGGGGCTGCTGCTCGGCGGTCTGACGGGCCGCCGGGACGTGGTCTTCGGCCTGACGGTCGCCGGACGGCCCGAGGAGATACCCGGCGTCGAGTCGATGGTCGGGCTGTTCATCACCACCGTCCCGGTCCGGCTCGACGCACGGCCCGGCGAGAGCGTGGCGGAGCTCCTGCGACGCTTCCGGGACGAGCAGAACGGGCTGCTGGCCCATCACCACCTGGGCCTGCGCCTGATCCAGAAGCAGGCCGGCGGCGGCGAGCTGTTCGACACCCTCGTCGTCATCGAGAACTATCCCGTGGACCCGTCCGCCCGACCCGCCCTGTCCGACGGGGTCCGCGTGACGGGCGTCGAGGCCCGCGACGGCACGCACTACCCCCTCACCCTCGCCGTGTCCCTGGACGAGCGGGCCGAACTGGCCCTGGAGTACCGTCCGGACCTGTTCGACGAGCGGACCGTCGCCCGCGTCGCGGAGCGGCTCGTCGCCCTCCTGGACCAGGTCGCCGGTGACCCCTCCGTCCCGGTGGGCACGCTGGACCTGCTGACCGGCGCCGAGCGCGCGGAGCTGCGTACCGTCGGGCAGGGCACCGAGCGGGACGTGGCCGGCGGTACGGTCGCGGACCACTTCGCCGCGCGCGCCGCGGCGACCCCGGACGCCTGCGCGGTGGTCGCGGGCGCAGACCGGCTGACCTTCGCCGAGCTCGACGACCGGGCGGACCGGCTGGCCGCGCTGCTGGCCGCACGCGGCGCCGGCCCCGAGGCGGTCGTCGCCCTGGCCGTACCGCGCTCCGCCGACTCGGTCGTGGCCATCCTGGCGGTCCTGAAGTCCGGCGCGGCCTACCTGCCGCTGGACCTGGACTACCCGGCGGACCGGATCGCCCTGATGCTGGACGACGCCGCCCCGGTGTGCGTGCTGACCACGGAGGCGGCGCTCGCGCTGCTCCCCGCCGGGGAGCCCGGCGGACCCGCGCGGATCGTGCTGGACTCCGCCGGCGCGGCGGGGGAACTGACCGCGCAGGGCGGCGGGTTCCGCCCGCCGCGCACGGAGTCCGGGCACCCGGCCTACGTGATCTACACCTCCGGTTCCACCGGCCGCCCCAAGGGCGTCGTCCTGACCCACGGGGGCCTGTCGAACCTGTACGCCAACCACGTCGAGGACGTGTTCGCCCCCGCGGTCGACACCGCGGGCGGGCGCACGCTGCGCGCCCTGCACACGGCCTCGTTCAGCTTCGACACCTCCTGGGAGCAGCTCTTCTGGCTGATCTCGGGACACGAACTGCACGTGCTCGACGAGATCGGCCGCCGGGACGCCGAGTTCACCGTCGGCTACGTCCGCGAGCACCGGATCGACGCCATGGACGTGACGCCCACCTACGCGGGCGCGCTCCTGGAGTGGGGGCTGCTGAGCCCCGCCCACCACCGTCCGGGGCTGCTGCTGCTCGGCGGCGAGGCCGTGCCGGACGCGCTGTGGTCCGAGGTCCGCGCGGCGCCGGGGGTGATGTCGGTGAACCTGTACGGGCCCACCGAGTACACCGTGGACGCGCTCGGCGCCGACCTGTCGGACTCGCCGACCCCGATCGTGGGACGGCCCATCGGCAACACCGCCGCCCGCGTGCTGGACGCCGCGCTGCGCCCGGCGCCGGCCGGGACCCCCGGTGAGCTGTACCTGTCGGGCCACGGCCTGGCCCGCGGCTACCTGGGCCGGTTCTCGCTCACCGCCGAGCGGTTCGTCGCCGACCCGTACGGGCCGCCCGGCACGCGCATGTACCGTACGGGCGACCTCGTGCGGCTGCGGGCCGACGGGCAGCTGGAGTTCCTCGGCCGGGCCGACGACCAGGTCAAGATCCGCGGCTTCCGGATCGAGCTCGGCGAGGTGGAGTCGGCGCTGGCCGCCCTGCCCGGCGTCGGCTCGGCGGCCGTGGTGGTCCGCGAGGACACCCCCGGGGTCAAGCGGCTGATCGCCTACGTGACCGGCTCCGGCTCCCTCGTCGGGGCAGCGGTACGGGAGCGGCTGGCCTCGGCCCTGCCCGACTACATGGTCCCGGCGGCGGTGGTCGTCCTGGAGTCGCTGCCGACGAACGTCAGCGGCAAGCTGGACCGGGCCGCCCTCCCGGCGCCCGAGCTCGGCGCCGCTCCGCAGTCGCGGGCGCCCCGCGACGCCCGCGAGGAGGCGCTGTGCGCCGTCTTCGCCGAGGTGCTGGGGCTCGCCACGGCCGGCATCGACGACGACTTCTTCGCCCTCGGCGGCGACAGCATCGTCTCCATCCAGCTGGTGACCCGGGCCCGCAAGGCGGGCCTGGTCCTCACCCCGCGGGACGTGTTCGAGCAGCGCACGGTGGAGCGGATGGCCGCGGCCGCCGGCAACGCCGGTGACCAGGACGGCGGTTACCTGGCCTCGGAGGGTCCGCTCCTGGTCCTCGACGCCGGGCAGGAGGCCGCGCTGGCCGCGGTGTTCCCGCGGGTGGAGGAGGTCCTGCCGCTCGCGCCCCTCCAGGAGGGCCTGTACTTCCACGCCGTCTACGACGACAAGGCCCTCGACGTCTACCTCATGCAGAACTTCGTCGAGCTGCTGCACGCGGTCGACGGATCCGCCCTGCGCACCGCGTTCGACACCCTGCTGCGCCGCCACCCCAACCTGCGGTCGGGTTTCTGGCACGAGGGCCTGGACGGCCCGGTGCAGGTGGTGCCGGGCACGTGGGACCTGCCGTGGCGGGAGATCGACCTCAGCCACCTCGACCGGGAGGCGCAGGACGAGGCGCTGCGGGAGTTCTCCCTCGCCGACGCCGCGACCCGGTTCGACCTCGCGGCCCCGCCGCTGGTCCGCGTGGCCCTGATCCGGTTCTCGGCGGAGCGCTGGATGCTGTGCGTGACGCAGCACCACATCCTCACCGACGGCTGGTCGGAGTCGCTGTTCTTCGAGGAGCTCTTCGCCCTGTACGGGCACGGCGGCGCCGACGACACCCTGCCGCCCGTAACCCCCTACCGGGACTACCTGCGCTGGCTGTCCGCCGTGGACCGGGACGCCGCGTCGCAGGCCTGGCGGACCCACCTGTCCGGGCTGGACCAGGCCACCCTCGTCGCGCGGGCCGACCCGGCCCGGCAGCCGGTGACGGCCGAGGTCGTGGACCTGTCGCTGGACGTGCGCACCAGCGACCGGCTGCGGTCCTTCGCCCGGGGTTGCGGCATCACCCTCAACACCGTGCTCAGCACGGCCTGGGCGATGACGCTGGCCGGGATGACCGGCCGGGACGACGTGGTGTTCGGCGCCACGGTCTCCGGCCGTCCGGCGGACCTCGCCGGGGTCGACCGGATGATCGGCATGTTCATGAACACGCTGCCGTTCCGGGTCACCCTGCGCCCCGGGGAGCCGCTGCGCGACCTCATGGTCCGGGTGCAGAGCGAGCACGCGGCGCTGCTGCCGCACCACTACGTGGGGCTCGGCCCGATCCAGCAGCTGACCGGCCTCGGCCGGCTCTTCGACACGCTGTACGTGTTCCGCAACACGCCGCTCAACGACGCCGCCCGCGAGGAGGCCGTGGAGCGCCACGGGATCGGCTGGACGCACAGCGTCGACGGCACCCACTACCCGCTGACCCTCGCGGTCACCCCCGGTCCCGCGCTGGAGCTCAGCCTGGGCTACCGGCCCGACCTGTACGACAAGGAGACCGCCCGCCGGCTGGCCGGCCGGCTCGCGCTGCTCGTGGAGCAGCTCGCCGCCGGCGGGGCGGCGCCGGTGGGCCGGCTGGCCACGCTGGACGACGCCGAGCGGGCGGAGCTGCTCGCCACGGGCGACGACACGGGCCACGCGGTCCCGGACACCACGGTGGTCGACCTGTTCGCCGAGCAGGCCGCCCGTACGCCCGGCGAGACCGCGCTGGTCTTCGAGGACCAGCGGCTGACGTACGCGGAGCTGGACGCCCGCGCGAACCGGCTGGCGCGCTCCCTGGTGGCGCGGGGCGCCGGGCCGGAGACGGTGGTGGCCCTGGGGCTGCCCCGGTCGGCGGACTTCGTGGTCGCGCTGTTCGCGGTGCTCAAGACGGGGGCGGCCTATCTGCCGCTGGACCTGGACCACCCGGTGGAGCGGCTCGGCGCGATGGTGTCGGACGCCGCTCCGCTGTGCCTGGTCACGACGGCTCCGGTGACCGACCGGGTGCCGGTAGTCGAGGGCGTCGCGGCGCTGCTGCTGGACGACCCGGCGACGGTGGCCGAACTGTCCGCCCGCGCGGACGGGCCGCTGGACGAGGCGGAGCTGACCGGGGTCCGCGACGGCCGCCACCCGGCGTACGTCATCTACACCTCCGGTTCCACCGGGCGGCCCAAGGGCGTCGTGGTGCCCTACGCGGGTCTGACGAACATGCTGCTGAACCACCGGGAGCGGATCTTCGCGCCGGCGGTGGCCATGGCGGGCGGGCGCCGGATGAAGGTGGCGCACACCGTGTCCTTCGCCTTCGACATGTCCTGGGAGGAGTTCTTCTGGCTGGTCGACGGGCACGAGGTGCACGTCATCGGCGAGCAGCTGCGGCTGGACCCGGCGGCGCTGACCGCGCACTACGACCGCGTCGGCATCGACGTCGTCAACGTGACGCCCTCGTACGGACTGCAGCTCGTCGAGGCGGGCCTGCTGGACGAGGACCGCCACCGCCCCACGCTGTTCCTGCTGGGCGGCGAGGCGGTCCCGGACGGGCTGTGGGAGCTGCTGAGGAACACTCCGGGCACGATGGGCTACAACCTGTACGGGCCCACCGAGTACACGATCAACGCGCTCGGCGCCGACGTGGGCGACAGCGCCGGTTCGTGCGTGGGCCGGCCGATCTTCAACACCCGGGCGTACGTGCTCGACAGCGCGCTGCGGCCGGTGGCTCCGGGCGTGCCGGGCGAGCTGTACCTCGCGGGTGCGGGCCTGGCCCGCGGCTACTTCGGGCGGGCGGCGCTGACCGCGGAGCGGTTCGTCGCCGATCCGTTCGGCGAGCCGGGGACCCTGATGTACCGGACGGGTGACCTGGTGCGCTGGCGCGGCGACGCGCAGATCGACTACCTCGGGCGCGCGGACGACCAGGTGAAGATCCGCGGTTTCCGCATCGAACTGGGCGAGATCGAGTCCGCGGTCGCGGCGGCGCCGGGCATCGCGGGTGCGGCCGTGGTGGTCCACACCGGGCCGACGGGCGTGAAGCGGCTGGTCGCCTACACCGTGGCGTCGGCCGCGGACGCGTCCGACCCGGTCGCGCTGCGGAGCCGGCTGTCGGCCGTGCTGCCCGAGTACATGGTCCCGTCGGCCTTCGTGGAGCTGTCGGCGCTGCCGCTGACGGTCAACGGCAAGGTGGACCGCGCGGCGCTGCCCGCCCCCGACTTCGGGGACGCGGGCGGCGGCCGGCCGCCGAAGGACGCCCGCGAGGAGCTGCTGTGCGCGATCTTCGCGGACGTGCTGGGGCTGGAGCGGGTCGGGGCCGAGGACAACTTCTTCGAGCTCGGAGGCCATTCGCTGCTGGCGATGAAGCTGGTCGGCCGGATCCGTGACGAGCTGGGCACCCCGGTCCAGGTCGGGACCGTCATGACCGCCCCGACGGTGGCCGACCTGGCCGCCCGGATCGGCTCGGACGCCCGCCGGGACGCACTGCGAGTGCTGATGCCGCTGCGGGAACGCGGCACGCGGGCACCGCTGTTCTGCTTCCACCCGGCGTCGGGCTTCGCCTGGCAGTACACGGGCCTGCTGCGCCACCTGGCGCCGGACCGCCCGGTGTACGGGCTCCAGTCGCCCGGTCTGGCGGGCGCGCAGCCCGAGGTGGCCGACGTCGCCGGGCTGGCGGAGCTGTACCTGGAGGAGATCCGTACGGTGCAGCCGCAGGGCCCGTACCACTTCCTCGGCTACTCCTTCGGCGGGACGGTGGCGCAGACGCTGGCCGCGATGCTCCAGGAGCGCGGCGAGGAGGTCGCCTTCCTGGGCCTGCTGGACGCGTACCCGCCGGAGATCGAGGACTGGTCGTACATCGACGCCCCGGACTGGCGCGAGCGCCTGGAGCGGGAGGAGAGCGGTTTCCTGCTGTCGGTGGCCGGGCTGAACGAGCCGGCGGGCGGGGCCCCGGTGGACCGGGCGGAGGCGGTCGGTGCGATCCGCGACAGCCAGGGCCTGCTGGCCGGGTTCGACGAGGCCCTGCTGGGGGCGATCGTCGACACGAACGTGCACTGCGTGCGGCTGCTGTCGCGCAGCCGGACCCGGCGCTACCGGGGGGACGTGCTGTTCTTCACCGCGTCCCGATCGACGCCGGTTGACGAGGCGCCGGGCCTGGTGTGGCCCGCGTACGTGGACGGCACGATCCGCGAGCACGTCCTGGACTGCTCGCACGACGACCTGATGTCCCCCGGGATCCTCGCGGAGATCGGCCCGGTGCTGGCGCGCGCGCTGGCCGCGGAGCCCGGCGTCCGCGCCTGAACTCCGGGGCGGGGCCGGGGGGTGCCCCCCCCCCCCGGCCCCCCCCGGGCCCGGGGGGCCCGGCCCCCCCCGGGCCCCCCGGGGGCCGGCCCCCCCCCCGCCCCCCCCCCCC
>NZ_JBVJGW010000029.1:39769-89409 GCF_055587105.1 Streptomyces sp. NPDC048461
GCCCCGCGCGCGCGGCGGCGGGGGGCGGCGGGGGCGCGGGCCCGCGCGCCGGCGCCCCCCGCCCCCCCGGGGGGGGGGGGGGGGCCCCCCCCCCCCCCCCCCCCCCCCCCCCCGGTCCCGTCTGGCCCGGCCCGCCCCGGTCCCGTCGTGGCCCGGCCCGCCCCGGTCCCGTCCCCCGCACCTCCCGCCGCACCTCCCCGAACTCCCTCACGGAAGAGAGACCACCTCCATGGCCAACAGCTCCCGGCCCACCGTCGACGTCGTCTACCACGACATCACCGTCCGGACCCTGGAGGTGCTGCGGGTGCGCCGGGTGACGCCCCGGATGGTCCGCGTCACCCTGGGCGGACCGGAGCTCGCGGGCTTCGTCGACCGCTCCCCCGCCGACCACGTCAAGGTGTTCTTCCCCGAGCCGGGTACGGAGGTGCTCGTCCTGCCGAGGGTGGCGGACGACGGCGACGGCCTGGAGTTCCCCACGGAACCGCCGTTCCCGGTGTCCCGGGACTACACCACCCGCCGGTACGACGCCTCGGCCGGTGAACTGGACCTGGACTTCGTCCTGCACGGCCGCGGCGTCGCCTCGCGGTGGGCGGAGCGGGCCGAGCCGGGGATGCGGCTCGGGGTGGCGGGACCGCGGGGCTCGATCACCGTGCCGTGGGAGTTCGACTGGTACCTGTTCGCGGGCGACGAGACGGCCCTGCCGGCCATCGCCCGGATGCTGGAGGACCTGCCGGCGGGGGTTCCCGCCAAGGTCTTCCTCCTGGTCGACGACGCGGGCGAGGAGGAGGAGTTGCGGACGCGGGCCGACGCCGAGATCGTCTGGCTGCACCGCGACGGACTCGCGCACGGCGAGGGCGACTTCCTGGAGAAGGCCGTACGGGGCGTGGAGTTCCTGCCGGGCCTGCCCTTCATCTGGGTCGCGGGGGAGGCCGGGGAGCTCAAGCCGGTCCGCCGCTACCTGCACCGCGAACTGCGGCTGGACCGCGACTACACGGACGTGGACGGGTTCTGGAAGCGCGGCGTCGTCAACCTCGACCACCACGCGCCGCAGGACGAGGACGAGGGCGCGGAGGGTTCCGCGGGGAACCTGCCTGCCGCGGAGTGACGTTCGGCATTCCATTAGGTTAGGCTTACCTAAGATTCAAGGGAGGGGGCGGCATGTCCGACCACAAGGTTTCCGGTGACACCGGGACCAGCGGCTTCACCGGGAAGGTCGCGCTCGTCACCGGCGCGGGCCAGGGCATCGGCGAGGCAGTCGTGCGCGCCCTGTTCCGCCTGGGGGCCACGGTGGCCGCGACCGACGTCTCGGCACCGGCCGTGGCCGAACTGGCCGCGGAACTGGACCCGGAGACCACCGGGCCGGCGCACGCGGACACGGGCCGCGGCGCCGCCCGCGACACCGGTGCCGTTGCCGGCACCGGCACCGGCACCGTCCGCGCCTATGCGCTCGACGTGACCGACCGGTCGGCCGTCGACGGGACCGTGGCACTGGTCGAGCGGGAGCTCGGCCCGGTCGACATCCTGGTGAACGTGGCCGGGATCCTGCGCGCGGCCCCGGTCGCCGAACTGACCGACGACGACTGGGCGGCGACGTTCGCCGTCAACGTCCAGGGCGTCTTCCTGACCTCCCGCGCGGTCGTTCCCGGCATGGCGGCGCGCGGCTCCGGCAGCGTGGTCACCGTCGCCTCCAACGCCGCCGGGATCCCGCGCACCGGCATGGCCGCGTACGCCGCCTCCAAGGCGGCCGCCGTCATGTTCACCAAGTGTCTGGGCCTGGAGTACGCCCGCAGCGGCGTGCGCTGCAACGTCGTGGCTCCCGGCTCCACCGACACCCCGATGCAGTGGGGCCTGTGGAACGACCCGGACGCTCCCGGCCGGGTCCTGGACGGCGACCTCGCGTCGTACCGCACCGGGATCCCGCTGGGCCGGATCGCCGACCCGGCCGACATCGCGGACGCCGTGGTCTTCCTCGCCTCGGAGCAGGCCCGCCACATCACCATGCAGGACCTCTACGTGGACGGCGGGGCCACGCTGCGCTGACCGCGCCGCGGCCCCCGTCCTCCCCTCACGGCACCCGCACCACCCGCTCCACCCGCACCACCCGCATCACTGCGCCAACCGCACGCCCACCGCAGCCGGCCACCGCCCGGCCGCCCCCGTCTGCCCCACCTGCCCCCACCCCTGAAGAGGAGTCACCGTGCCGACGGTCCACCAAGTCGCCACGTCCCCCGCACCGGCCGCTCCGACGCACCCCTCCGTCGGCGCCGCCACCGCTCTGCTCGACGCGTACGGGACCGGAGCACGCTTCCTCGCGACCCCCTCCCGGACCCTGCTCGCCCACGGGGTGCGGCAGGAGGTCCCGCACTCCGGCGAGCCCCTGGCGGCGCGCGTCGCCGCGGTCCTCGGCGAGGCCCGCCGGGACGGGCACCCGTGGCCGATGGTGATCGGCGCAATCCCCTTCGACCCGGACGCCCCGGCCGCCCTGGTGGTCCCGGAGTCGCTGCGCAGCGGTCCTCCGCTCGCCTCGGACCCGCTGATCGCCCTTCCCTCGGCCGGTCCCGCGCCCGCCGAGTGGTCCATCACCCCGGTCCCCGAGCCCGACGTCTACGGCAAGGGCGTGGCCGCGGCCGTGGACCGCATGTGGAAGGGCGAGTTCAACAAGGTCGTCCTGGCGCGCTCCCTGGAACTCGCCTCCGACAGACCGCTGGACATACCCGCCATGCTCCAGCGCCTCGCCCGCCGGGACCCGTCCGGCTACACCTTCGCGCTCCCCACCGCCCCCGGGCGCAACCTGCTCGGCGCAAGCCCCGAACTGCTGCTCTCCCGCCGCGGCGACCGGCTGATATCCAACCCGCTGGCCGGCTCGACCCCGCGCAGCGCGGACCTCGCCGAGGACGTGCGCCGGGCGGCCGCCCTGCTCCAGTCCGCCAAGGACCTGCACGAGCACGCCGTCGTCGTCGACGCGGTGCACCAGGCTATGGCGCCGTACTGCTCCTCGCTGGAGGTGCCGGAGCGCCCGACCCTGCTGCGCACGGCCACGATGTGGCACCTGTCCACCACCGTCACCGGCGTGCTCACGACGCCCGACGTGTCGGCCCTGGAGATCGCCTCCAGCCTGCACCCGACTCCCGCGGTCTGCGGCAGCCCGACCGACGTGGCGCGGCGGGTCATCCGCGAGACCGAGCCCTTCGACCGCGGCTTCTTCACCGGCATGATCGGCTGGGAGGACGCCACCGGCGACGGCGAGTGGGTCGTCACGATCCGCTGCGCCGAGGCCGAGGAGAACCGGCTGCGCCTGTACGCCGGGGCGGGCATCGTCTCCGCGTCCGAGCCCGAGGCGGAGACCGCGGAGACGGCCGCGAAGTTCCGTACCTTCCTGCAGGCCGTCGGAGCCCGGCTGTGAGCCTCCCCGCACCCGCCTGGCACCCCTGGCCGGCCGCGTTCGCCGAGCGCTACCGCGAGGCCGGCTGGTGGCGCGGCGAGACCTTCGGCTCCGTGCTCCGCGAGCGGGCCTCGGCCCACCCCGGCCGGATCGCCCTCGTCGACCCGGCCGGCGGCCCGGACGGCGGGCGCCGCACCTGGACGTACGCCGAACTGGACGTGCGGGCCGACCGGATGGCCGCCGGATTCACGGCGCGCGGCATCGGCGCCGGCGACAGGGTCGTCGTCCAGCTGCCGAACACGGCCGAGTTCTTCGAGGTGGTCTTCGCCCTGTTCCGGATCGGCGCGCTGCCGGTCTTCGCGCTGCCCGCGCACCGCCGGACCGAGATCGCGTACTTCTGCTCCTTCACCGGCGCGGTCGCCTACGTGGTCCCGGCGGTGCACGGCGGCTTCGACCACCGCGGGCTGGCCGCGGAGGTGCGCGCCGAAGTGCCGGGCCTGCGCGAGGTGTTCGTCGCGGACGGCGACCCCGGTGACTTCACCGCCCTGTCCGAGGTCCCGGTCGACGTGCCGGCGGGCGGCCTGCCCGACGGGCCCGCCCCCGAGGACCTGGCCTTCCTCCAGCTCTCCGGCGGCAGCACCGGCGTCCCGAAGCTGATCCCCCGCACCCACGACGACTACATCTACTCGCTGTGGGGCTCGAACGAGATCTGCGGCGTGGACGCGGACTCGGTCTACCTGGTGGCCCTGCCGGCCGCCCACAACTTCCCGCTGTCGTCCCCCGGTTCGCTGGGCGTCCTGTACGCGGGCGGCCGGGTCGTGCTGTGCCCGCAGCCGGTCCCCGACACGGCCTTCCCGCTGATCGAGTCCGAGGGCGTGACGATCACCGGCCTGGTCCCGCCGCTGGCCCTGCTGTGGACGGAGGCGGCGGCGCACACCGACCGCGACCTGAGCAGCCTGGACGTGCTGCTCGTCGGCGGCGCCAAGTTCAGCGAGGAGGCGGCCCGCCGGGTGCGGCCCGGCCTGGGGTGCACGCTCCAGCAGGTGTTCGGGATGGCGGAGGGGCTGGTGAACTACACCCGTCACGACGACCCCGAGGAGACGATCGTCACCACCCAGGGCCGGCCGATCTCCCCCGACGACGAGATCCGGGTCGTGGACGACGAGGACCGCGAGGTCCCCGCCGGCGAGCCGGGCCACCTGCTGACCCGCGGTCCGTACACCATCCGCGGGTACTGGAACGCACCCGAGCACAACGCCCGCTCCTTCACCGCGGACGGCTTCTACCGCACCGGGGACGTCGTCCGGGTGACGCCCACCGGGCACCTGGTGGTCGAGGGCCGGGCCAAGGACCAGATCAACCGGGGCGGCGAGAAGATCGCGGCGGAGGAGGTGGAGAACCACATTCTGGCGCACCCGTCCGTCCACGACGCGAACGTGGTCGGCGAGCCCGACGCCTACCTCGGCGAGCGCACCTGCGCGTACGTGATCCTGCGCGAGGGCGCCGAGCCGCTGCGGCCCGCGGCGGTGAAGAAGTTCGTGCGCGAGCGCGGCCTGGCCGCCTACAAGGTTCCCGACCGGGTCGAGTTCGTCGCCGCATTCCCGAAGACGGGCGTGGGCAAGGTCTCCAAGCGGGACCTGCGCACCGCGGCCGACCCGCTGCCGCTCCCCCGGCCCGCCGGCTCCGCACCCGTACCCGTCCCCGCCCCGCCCCATCAGCACTGAACGGAAGAATCCATGGCCCTGCCCGCGATCGCCCCCTATCCGCTGCCCACCGCCGACGAGCTGCCCGCCAACCGGGTCGACTGGACCGTGGACCCGGACCGGGCGGTGCTGCTCGTGCACGACCTGCAGAACTACTTCCTGTCGGCCTTCGAGGACGGCGCCCAGCCCGTCACCGGGATGCTCCAGCAGGTGGCCCGGCTGAAGAAGGAGGCGGGGCGGGCCGGCGTGCCGGTCTTCTACACCGCGCAGCCGGGCGGCCAGAGCGCGGCCGAGCGCGGTCTCCAGCAGGACTTCTGGGGTCCCGGCCTGCCGGACGACGCCGAGGCCGCCGCGATCGCCCCCGCGGTGGCGCCGGGGCCGGACGACACGGTCCTGACCAAGTGGAAGTACAGCGCGTTCGTCCGGACCGACCTCGCGGAGCGGATGCGCGCGGCGGGCCGGGACCAGCTGGTGATCACCGGCGTGTACGCGCACATCGGCGTCCTGATGACCGCCTGCGACGCGTGGATGCAGGACATCCAGGCCTTCCTGGTCGCGGACGCGGTCGCCGACTTCTCCGCCCGTGAGCACCGGATGGCCCTGGAGTACGCCGCGGGGCGCTGCGCCGTGGTGACCACGGCCGACCGGGTATGCGCGGCACTGTGAGACGGGCCCCGTCCCGGGGCCGTTCGCGGACGGGGTCGCACGGGGCGCGGACGGGGCCGGAGCCACTCGTTCCGCACGTGCCGCCGGTGCACCCCGTCCCGCTGGCGGTGACCCTGCCCGGGCAGACCCGGGTGTGGTCCGTGTCGGTGGCCGGGAACGCGGCGGCGGCCACGGCCCGCCGGGGCGAGCTGGACCGGGCCGAGTCCCTGCGGGCGGCCGGATTCCGGCGGTTCGCGGACCTCGACCGCTTCCTGGTCGCCCACGTCTGCCTGCGGGACGTGCTCGGCACGGTCCTCGGGACGCCGCCGGACCGGCTCGTCATCGGCCGGGAGCCCTGCGCCGCCTGCGGGGGCCCGCACGGGCGGCCGTACCTGCCGGGCCGGCCCGTCCACTTCTCCCTCTCCGGCGCGGGCGACCTGGTCCTGATCGCGGTGGCCCCCGTGCCGGTGGGCGTCGACGTGGAGAACGTGCCCCCGGACGCGCTGGTGCACGACACCGCCGCCGCGCTGCACGAGGACGAGCGGGCCGAACTGCTGGCCCTGCCGCGCCAGGTCCGCCCCGCCGCCTTCGCCCGCTGCTGGACGCGCAAGGAATCCGTGCTGAAGTCCACCGGGCAGGGCCTGACCCACGGCGCACGGCTGCCGTACGTGGGCACGGCCGCGGAACCGGCGCTCCACCCCGAACACCAGGTGTACGACCTGCCCGTACCGCCGGGCCTGGTCGCGGCCCTGGCGCTCTGGACCGGCTGACGGTCCTCCCCCGCCACCCCCTACGTCCCCGACCCGAAGGAACTCCCCATGACGGAACGTCTGAACACCGCCCGGCCCTACGCCCTGGCCCTCTTCCGCATCGTCACCGGACTCCTCTTCGCCTGCCACGGCGCCGCCTCGCTCTTCGGCGTCCTGGGCGGCGCGCACGGCGGCGGCACGGTCCCCGTCGGTGCCTGGCCGGGCTGGTACGCGGCGGTCATCCAGCTCGTGGGCGGCACCCTGGTCCTGCTCGGCGCCGGTACCCGCAGCGCGGCCTTCGTCGCCTCGGGCTCCATGGCGTACGCGTACTTCACCGCCCACCAGGCGGACGCCCTGTGGCCCATCCAGAACGGCGGCGAGTCCTCGGCGATGTACTGCTGGGCGTTCCTGCTGCTGGTCTTCACCGGCCCGGGCGCCTTCGCCCTGGACGGCCTGCTGCCGGCCCGCGGCAGCCGCGTCACGGCGTCCGAGCAGCAGCCGCAGACCGCCACCGTCTGACCCCTACGCCCCACCGCCCTGCCCCGCCCCGTGCCCGGATCCCCGGGCACGGGGCGTCCGCGTACCCCCGGACCTCAGGCGGAGCGCGCCAGGGAGCTCTTCACGTACGCGCCCGGGGTCTGACCGAAGTGACGGCGGAAGGCGAGGATGTAGCCGTTGGTGCTGACGAACCCCACCCGGGCGGCCACCACGCTGACCAGGTGACCCTGCTCCAGCAGGCACAGCGAGTGGTTGAGCCGGAGCCGGGTGCGCCACTCGGAGAAGGCCATGCCGGTCTCGGCACGGAAGGCGCGGCGCAGGCTGGTCGAACTCGTGTAGAGGTTCTCCGCCCACTCCGTCGCCGTACGCGGGTCGCTGGGCGTGCGCGCGAGCTCCCGCGCCACCGCGCCGGCGGTGTGGCTGGTGGGCTGGGGCAGCGGCAGGCAGTTGCGGTGCCCGGCGGAGAGCGCGGCGAAGACCCGGGGGTCGTCGTCCGTGCAGCGGGTGCTGCGCATCCGGCCGAGGACCAACCGGCGCTGGGCGTCGGTGATGTTGATCGTGGTGACGTCCTCGTACGGCAGTGCGAAGAGCTCCGCGTCGAACGCCTCGGCCGCGATGACCGAGTCGGCGCCGAACCGCGCGCTGTGCGGGATGCCCGCCGGGATCCACAGGGCGACCGAGGCGGACAGCTCGTAGTCCCGGCCCAGGGCGGTGACCACGATCCCGCCCACGGGCACGTGGAGGAACTGGTGGAAGTCGTGCACGTGCAGGGGATGTCCCCCTTCGGCGATGAACTCGTCGTCGGACCAGACCTCCTGGCCCGTCCCGGTCTCCTCGTCACGCACGCTCCGCAGGCCCGTCTCGGCCACAACACCCTCCCGATACCGCCGGAGCCGACGTATTGGCCCCTGATTGTGAGCGGTTCGACTCCGGCATTGGACCGGAACCCGCTTTGGTTAGGCTAGCCTAACTTTCAGCTTGGACGGATGAGGAGCACCCGAAGACCCATGAAGCAATCCGCTTCGCCGACCGCACCACCCGCGCCAGTGCCCGCCAGGACCCGGTCCTCGCGCGTGGCGACGGTCCTGGTGCTGGCCGGCCTGATCGTGGCAGCCGTGACCATAGCCAGCATCGGCCTCGGCGCCCGGGACATCTCCCCGCTGGAGATAGTCCGGATCGTCCTGCACCCCGGCGGGGAGGGCTACAACAGCGACGTGCTGTGGACGGAGCGGATCCCCCGCACCTTCCTCGGCCTCGCGGTCGGCGCCGCGCTCGGCGCCTCCGGGCTGATGATGCAGGCGCTGACGATGAATCCGCTCTCCGACCCGGGCATCCTGGGGGTGGAGCAGGGCGCGGCGATGTTCGTCGTACTCGGCATCCTCTTCCTCGACATATCAGGTGTACAGGGCTACTTCTGGATGGCCCTGACCGGTTCGGCGGTGGCCGCGACCCTCGTCTATCTGATCGGCACCCGCACCAACGCGGGCAGCTCCACCATCGGTCTCGTCCTCGCCGGTGTCGCCATGGCCGCGGTGATGTCCTCGATCATCACCCTGCTCGTGGTCCGCGACGAGGCGGCGTACGCCAGCCTGCGCTTCTGGTCCGTCGGCCAGCTCACCGGCCGCGGCCAGTTCCTGGGCCAGATCGCCCCGTTCGCGGTCGTCGGCCTCCTGCTGGCGCTGCCGTTCGGCCGCACCCTGAACGTACTGAGCCTCGGTGACGAGACCGCCCGCGGGCTCGGCATCCACGTGGAGCGGGCCCGGCTGGCGAGCGCGGCCGTGGCGGTACTGCTGTGCGCCGCCGCCACGGCGGCCGTGGGGCCGGTGGCGTTCGTCGGGCTGGTCGCCGCGCACTGTGCCCGGATGCTCGTGGGCGCCGACCACCGCTGGTCGCTCCCCCTGTCCATGGCCTGCGGAGCCGTCCTGCTCGTCGGCGCCGACACCGCCGGACGGATGGTGATCGACCACGGGGAGATCCAGGTGTCCGTGATGACCGCCCTCGTGGGCACCCCCTTCTTCGTGTGGCTCGCACGCCGACGCGACCTGGTCCGGATGTGAGTGACATGTCGCAGACCCGTGAAGAGCAGACCCGCAAGGAGAAGGACGGCCCCGAACGGGGCCGCGCCGTAGCCCTCCCCACCGCCCGGCGCGTGTCCGGCGAGGCCGCGACCGCGCTCCGGACCGCCACGGCGGCCCGGCTGCGCCGCGCCCACCGGGCCAAGGGCCGCCGCGCGGTCACCGTCACCGGCGTGCTCCTCCTGATCCTGCTCGCCCTGCTCGTCGCCTCCGTGCTCCTCGGCGGGGTCAAGCGCATACCGGCGGGTGACATCCTGCCCGCGGCGTTCGGCCTGCGCACCGGCCTCGCCGACTACGTGATCTTCCGGATCCGGATGCCGCGCGCCCTGGCGGCGCTGCTCGCCGGAGCCCTCTTCGGCCTCTCCGGAGCGCTGTACCAGCGGCTCATCCGCAACCCGTTGGCGACCCCCGACATCGTCGGCATCTCCGCCGGCGCGGGAGCCGGCGCCACGACCATGCTGCTGTTCGCCCCCGCGGTGCCCTTCGGGGTTCCGATGGCCGCCGTCGGCGGGGCGTTCGCCCTCGTCGCCGTGGTGCTCGCCATGAGCCGGCGCCGCGGGCAGGTGGACACGTACCGGCTGGTGCTCGTGGGCATCGGCATGAGCGCCGTGTGCACCGCCTACGTCAACTACCTGTTCACGGTCGCCGGCCAGCACAGCATCACCCAGGTGATGCGCTGGCTGATCGGCAGCGTCAACGACGCCACCTGGGAAGGGGTGTCCCTCCTCGCGGGCGCCCTCGCCGTGTGCGGGATCTGTACGGTGCTCCTGGACCGCTCGCTGGGCAGCATGGCCCTCGGCGACCAGCTCGCCCAGGGGCTCGGCACCCGGGTGGGCGCCGCCCGCACCGCGACCCTGCTGCTCGGCGCCGGGGCCGCGGCCCTGGCCACCAGCGTCACCGGCCCGATCGGCTTCGTGTCGCTGATCAGCGGGCCGATCGCGGTCCGGCTGGTCGGAGCCGACCGGTCCGTCGCCCTCGCCGTGCCGATCGGCGCGGTCATCGTCCTCGGCGCCGATGTCCTCGCGCAGCACGGCCCCCTGATCAGCCCGGTGCCGACGGGCGTCCTCACGGCGCTGCTGGGCGCCCCCTACTTCGTCTGGCTGATCCTCCGGCGCAGGCAAGGAGCCACCGCATGAGCGCACGTCCCGTACTCTCCACCCCGGACACGGCAACGGACACGGCAACGGACACCGCACCGGTCGCCGCAACGGACACCGCGCCGGACGCCCCGTTCCGGCTGGAAGCCCGCGGCATCACCGCCGGCTACGACCGCAAGCCGATCATCGAGGGCCTGTCCCTGGGGATCGAGCCCGGCCGGATCACGGCGCTCGTCGGCCCCAACGCCTGCGGCAAGTCGACCCTGTTGAAGTCGGTGGCCCGGCTGCTGCCCGTCGCGGCCGGCTCGGTCCTCCTGGAGGGCCAGGACATCCACGCCCTGCCCACCCGCGAGGTGGCCCGCCGGCTGGGCATCCTGCCGCAGTCGCCGATCGCCCCCGAGTCCATCACCGTCGGAGATCTCGTCTGGCGCGGCCGCCACCCGCACCGCCAGTTCGGACAGCGGCGCACCGCCACCGACGACGAGGTCATCGCGGACGCCCTCACGGCGACCGGCACGGCCGAGCTGATCGACCGCCCGGTCGACCAGCTCTCCGGTGGCCAGCGCCAGCGCGTGTGGATCGCCCTCGCGCTCGCCCAGGACACCCCGACCCTGCTCCTGGACGAGCCCACCACCTACTTGGACATCGCGCACCAGATCGAGGTCATGGACCTCCTCGCCGACCTCAACGAGCAGGCCGGCAAGACGATCGTGCTGGTGTCCCACGACCTCAACCAGGCAGCCCTGTACGCCTCGACGATCGTCGCGATGCGCGACGGGCGGATCGTGTGCCAGGGCACCCCCGAAGAGGTGCTCACCGAGCGGACCGTGGCCGACGTCTTCGGCCTGGACTGCCTCGTCGTCCCCCATCCCCGCTCCCAGCGGCCCCAGATCTTCCCCCTGGGCCGTCGTACCCCCGCATAGGAGAGAACCACCATGTCCGTCCTGATCAGACAGCGCCGCCGCCCGGCCCGTGCCCTCGCCGCCGCCGTCGCGGCCGCCGCCTGCCTCGGCCTGCTCACCTCGTGCAGCGACGACGCCGCCGCGACGAAGGACAAGGCGGCCGCCGCCGGCGCCGAGGCGTCCGCCGGCTTCCCCGTCTCGCTCACCAACGCGTGGGGCAAGACCGAGGTCAAGAAGAAGCCCGTGAAGGTCGCGACCGTCTCCGACGGCGACACCGCCATCGCGCTGGCCCTCGGCATCGTCCCGGTGATCACCCCGGACGTCGAGGACGGCAGCCCGGTCCCCGAGTACAAGCAGCGTGCCCTCGACAAGCTCGGCGGGGCCAAGCTGAAGACGTACGACGACACCGACGGCACCGCCTACGAGGCCATCGCCGCCGAGGCCCCCGACGTGATCCTCGGCATGAACACCTGGGAGATGGACGCCGACTACGCGAAGCTCCAGCCGATCGCGCCGGTCGTCACCTTCAGCGACAAGGCCCACGCCGACACCCTCACCTGGCAGGACCGGCTGAAGACCGCCGCGAAGGCCCTCGGCCTGAGCGCCAAGGCGGACGAGGTCATCGCCGCGAACGAGAAGGCCACGACCGACGCCGCGGCCGCGCACCCCGAGTTCAAGGGCAAGACGTACACCTACGCGGTGGTCCACCCGGAGCAGGTCAGCTTCATGTCCTACGCCGACCAGGACCCGGGCGTCTTCGAGAAGCTCGGCTTCGCCAAGACGGACAAGGCGAAGAACTACGCGCCGGACAAGAACGGCGTCAGCCTGGAGAACCTCGACCAGCTCGACGCCGACGTCCTGCTCGTCACCTACCCCTTCGGTGACCGCGGTGTGATCAGCGCGAAGGACCTGGAGTCGAACAAGCTGTTCCAGTCGCTGAACGCGGTGAAGGGCAAGCACTTCACGGTGATCCCCTCGGACAACTCGCTGTCGTCCGCCATCGCCTACCCGGACCCGCTGAGCGCCTCGTGGGTCGTCGAGCAGCTCACCCCGCTCCTCGCCAAGGCCGTCGCCGGCCAGTAGGCACCGCGCACCGCGCCCATGCGGACGGGCCCGCCTCCCTGGGGAGGCGGGCCCGTCCGCATGGGCCGAACGGCGGGGCGTCCGAGGACGCGGCGCGCACCGCGCGGGTCAGCCGCGGGTGGTCTTGCGCCAGCCGAAGGGGCCCGGCAGGTCCATCGAGGTGGTGCGGCGGCCGGTGCTGCTGTGCGTGTGGCGCGGGCCGTGCTTGCCGCCGCCGGTGGTGATCGACCACGACTTGCGGTTGATGTTCAGCCGGACGCCGGGCAGGATCCTGAAGCTCTTGCGGAATGTCAGCGGCATGACGTCTCGCTCCCTCGGTGCGCGTGGGTCGGGCGGGCCCGACTGTTCCTGTGTGCGGGCCAGTTGGCATACGTGTGTCCCGCGCCGGCCGTTCCATGCACCCGTCTTCCGCTCCCTGCGCCCGCCTTCCGCCCGGAGGACGGTCAGGGGGTGTCGCCGTCCCAGACGAACCGCTCGTCGGGTTCGGTCGGGGAGGGGCTGTACAGCGCCCGCCCGCCGGGGCCGAAGAGGCCGCGGTCGGTGGCGAGGAGCACGCCCTCCACCCGCTCCTGGTCGGGCAGGTTGGTGACGTCGAGGAGCTGGCCGTCGAGAGGACCGCCCGTCAGCCTCACGTACACCCGGCCCGGGGTCGGCCGGACCCAGTGTCCTTCGTCGCCGCAGTACACCCGGTCGTCCACCGTGCCCACCTGCCCACCCGCCCCTCTCCCCGTCGGACCGCTCAGGAGGCCATCCTCTCCTACGCGTCCGGGTGGGTGTGAGCCCGGTGGGGTGCCGGGCCGGGTCCGGGCCGCGGCCGCCGCCCGGCCTCTGGGACGTCACCGGTTCCGTGCCCGTTCCCGCAGGTGGAGCGATCGGACAAGGGCCGCTGCGCGCCTACCAGTTGGCGCCGAGCACGACCCGGGAGCCGAAGGCCGCGGCGCCCGTCCCCGGGTAGGAGTAGAGCGTTCCGGTCCGCGTGGCGGGAGGCTCGGCCCGGGCCCGCACCCCGGCCCGGCGCACGGCCTACAGGGCGCGGGCCGCCTCGACTCCGTCCGCGATCGTGAACAGGTCCCGGGCCTGCGTGAGGAGCAGCAGCCGGTCGAGCTGGTGCGGCACGGGTCCCGCCAGGACCAGACGACCGGTGCGCAGCAGCATCAGCATCTGGTTGAGCATGGAGGAGTCCGCGAAGGAGACCTCGCGGAGGTCGAGGACGATGCGGCGGACGCCGGGATCGGCGGCCGCGGCCGCACCCAGCGCCCGGAAGGGCTCCAGGGTGTCCTGGTCGAACTCCCCCGCACACACGATGACCCGGACCCCGTCGACGTCCGGCTCGACCCGTACTTGCTGCTCCATCGCCTACTCCCTCCCACCATTGACCTGCCCATTCTCCCCCTTCCGCGGCGCGCTTCGTACAACGGGAGCCCCAGAGGTACCGGACCGTGATCCCGCGGGGGTCCCGCGTTCCGGCGGTGCGTACCCGGCCGGCGGGCGGAGGGCGGACATCACGGGCCGATCATGGTGGTGCAGGCCGGCGCCGGGCCGGGAGACTTCTCCCGGAGATCACCGGAAGGTGTGTACCCGGCCGTCACCGCCGCGCCGGGCCCGGGTAGGTTCCGCAGACGAGGGTGTGCGGCCTTGGCCAACAGGGCCGCGACGGGGGCCGCACACCCCGGCCCCCCATCGGCGCCCGGTCGGCTCGACCCCACGGGGGCCGACGGTCCCGCACCGGGGTGGTCAGCGGAGGTCGGGGCCGCCCGCCTCGGCGAGCTCGCCGAGCAGGCTGATCGCCTCGTCGGCGTCCTCCGGAACATCCGGGTCGCCCGGGCCGTCAGGGTCGTCCGGGTCGGCATCGGAGGACGGTCCGGGGGCCTCCTCGTCGCCGAGGTGCGGGTACTTCTCCAGGAGGAACCGCCGCCGGTACGCCATGTCGGCAGCGTCGACGATCTCCTCCAGCGTGCTCCAGTTGAGGGTGCCTCCCACGAGGATCCCGAAGGCGGGCACCGCCTTGCCCAGTCCCTTCTTGGTCAGGCGGAAGCCGAACGCCTTCGCGAACCGCGCGGAGACGGTGGCGACCACCGACCCGTTCAGGACGTCCCACGACTTGCCCCGCACGAGTGCTTGGGTCAGCCGCGAGATGTCGGCCATGGCGGCGTTCTTGGCGCCGGCCGACACGGCCGTCCCCGCGTTGACGACGGACATCACGAAGAGCTTCTCGGCGGGCTCCTCGGGGTCGTAGCCGTAGAGCAGCGACACCTGGCCGACGGACCGGGAGGCCAGCCCGAGCACGACCGCCGCGTCGACGGCGAAGGCGCCGACGATCGCACCTCCCGAGGGCGCCGCCGCCGCGCCCGCGGAGGCGGCGGTGACGAGCTGCCCTCCGGAGATGACGAGCCCGGCGCCCGCTCCCGAGAGCGCCGCGCCGGCCGGGTAGTACCAGCTCGCCGCTCGCCCGCGGACGGCGTCGATCTGCTCGAGGTCGAGGCGGCGCAGGTCGGACAGCGATGCCACCTCGTGCCCGCGCTTCACGTGGAGCGCCACCACCCGCTTGGAGGAGAGTCCGGCCCGTGAGACCCGTCCCACCGTCTTGCGTACGGACTGGAAGGCAGTACCGCTCCAGTCGGGGAGGGCGTCGGCGGCTCCGCGAGCCCCGGCGCCGACCTTGTGCGCGCCCTTGGCCGCCAGTCCCTGCCCGCGTGCGACCGCCGACTGCGCCCGCGGGTGGTTCTCCAGGTACTTCGTGGCACGCCTGCCGAGTTCCGCGGCGCCGCCGGCCACGTGGTCGCCGGCGTTCCTGATCGCGCGCGACAGCGGGCGACCCTTGAACCGTTGGGTGTCACGCCATGCCGAGAGCTCGTAATCCGAGGGAGTAGCCACGCCGTGATGGTAATGGCCAAGACCTCCGCACCGCGGCCGAACGATCCCATCGCCCCCTGTGCACAACGGAGTTGCTGCGCCGCGTACCGCCCGCTCGGGCCGCGGGGTCAGGGCTTGGCGCCCGTGGTCTGGGCGTTCGTGAGGGTCACGGGCTGCCCGGCGGAGTCGTACAGCCGGGTGACGAAGATCCGGAAGCCGAGTTCGCGGAGTCTCATCTCGGCTTCGTTGGTGTGGCTGTGGCGCCGGCCGCGACCGTGGCCTTGGCCGGGGCCGGCCGGGAGCCCGGCCCTGGCCCCCTGCCCCCGGCCCGCACGGGTCACTTGGCGTCGAGGTCGTTCCTGATCATGGACACGGCGGAGGCCAGCCGGCTGATGCCGCTCAGCACCTCGCGGATGCCCTCTCCCGTCTGGGGCTGGTGGTTCTTGGCGATCCCCGCGACGCATTCACTGCCCCCGTGCTCGAACTTGCTCAGCGCTTCCGTCCAGAAGTCCCGGGCGTTGTCGCTCGGGATGGCGTCCAGCTTCTTCGCCTTCGCCACCGCGGCCAACAGCTTTTCGCAGGCTGCCTTCTGACTGTCCGTCGGGCCCGGGTACGCGCTGCTGACCCCGCTCGACGCATCGGAGAGTGCCTTCACGCTGCTCTCGCCCCCGGACGACCACCAGTCCTCCAGTTCCTCGGCCGGGGTCGAGCCGCACCCGGCGAGCAGCAGCGCGCCGGCGGCAGCGGTGGCGGCGCGTGTGAATAAGCGGGCGCGGAAGCGCATGGAACCCCCCAGGGAATCGGTCGTGCCGATGCTGCCAGGAACCACCGCGGCCGGGAGGGCCCGTGACAGTACCGTGACTGCGCGGCCCCCGGCACGCGCATCCGGATCCCGCACCGGGGCACACGCCCTCGGACGACAGGAGGCTGACATGACCACATTCCGTACGCGCCGTCACCACGGCGGCATCGGCGCCCTCTTCGCCGTCGCGGCGCTCGCCGCGGCCTTGGCCGGGTGCTCGATGAAGGACGCCGTCTGCCGTGGCGGGGAGTACCCCGTCATGACGGTCGGGGACACCGGTTCCGCCTGCGTCACGAACGGGAAGCCGCCGCCCGAGGGCTACACGCGGTACCCCGACGGCAAGGTACCGAAGCACGTCGACGACACCTGGGACGTGTACTGGCGCACCCACACCCTCGACGCCGAGGGCAACACCGTCGACGCCCCGGCCCCCCGGTAGCCCCCTGCCGGGCTCCCCGCGCTCGACGCGCCGGGGAGCCCGCGGTTCAGGGGATCCGCCAGACGTTGGCGAAGGCCGCGTTCTCGATGGTCCGCCGCTGGCGCACCGCTTCCAGTTCCATCACCGCGTCGTTGACGGCGGCCAGCACCGTCGTCACCGCCTCGCCGCCGTCCCAGGCCGCCTCGTCGTCGGAGGTGTCGCGGCCGATGCCGACGGCCTCCGCGAGGGCCACGAGCACCGGCTCCTCCCCCTCCCAGCGGCTCCGCGCCCGGCTGCGGCCGGGGGTGTCGACGAGCTCCATGCGCTCGGTCCCGAACGGCAGGCGCCCCCGCCGGGCCCGCGTCAGCAGGCCGTCCTCCTCGAACGCGGCCTGGTAGGCCGCGGACAGCTCGCGGCCCCGCCGCCACAGCCAGTCCTCGACGCGCTCGTACGGCACCTGCCGGACCAGCGCCGAGTCCGCCGCGGCGAGCAACCGGTCCTCCGGCGCCGGCCGCGCGTCCGGTACGACGAGATCTCCGTCCAGGGCGACGGCCCGCGCGGCCAGGAGATCGATCAGTTCGGCGCCCGCGAGGGACAGGGACAGGTCGCCCTGACCCACGGCACCCTCCGGGCGGGGTTCCATGGCAAGGCTGAACAGGTCTTTCGCCGTGGTCATGTGCGACTCCCTCGTCCGTCGTCGGCCGGACCGGCGTCCCGGGGCCGGGGTGGCGCGGGTCACAGGCCGCTCCTGAACGCCAGCTAACCACACGCCGCCGACGGACCGGGGCGAACGGGCACCGGGCTCCAGTTCCCGGCCCGGTGCGACCCGTGCGAACGGTCGCCCGCCGGCTCCCTCCCGGCGGGTGTTACGGTCCTGCGCATGCAGGGAGCGGTGCTGACGGAACAGGTCGTGGAACGGGTGCGGCGCACCCCCGGAGCGTCCGCGCTGGAGTACCGGCACGTGCCCTGGGTGACCGGCGGTGTCCCCCGGCCGATGGACGCGACGGCACGGGCGCGGGCCGCGTTCCCGTCCGGCCGTCCGCTGTCGCCGAGCCTGCGCACGTGGCTGGCGTACGACACCAGCCTGCTGGAGCGGCACGGCTGGTTCGCCCCGGACGGCAGTCTCTCGCCCCGGCCCCTCGACCGGCTGGTGGCCGAGGAGATCGCCCCGCCCTGGGCCCCGGACTTCGCGCCGTTCGCCGAGCGGTTCCCCGAGTGCTTCCTGCTGCCCGGCGGATCGGACTCCAGCCGGGTGCTGGCCGTCACCGAACCGGACGGGGAGGGCGAGTACCCCGTCCTCGCGCTCGATTTCGACGACCTGCCGTTCGTGGGTCTGATGTATCCGGGGTTCGACGTCTACCTGGCCGACACCGCGGGCGTCCTGTCGCTGGAGTTCCCCACGTACACGGCCCTGGTCCGGGATCCGGTGTACGGATCCCGGATGCGCCACCACGCCACCCACTGCTTCGGGGGCGGGACCTGCGCGGAGTACCCCTTCTGAGGGGACGCCCGCCGCAGCGCCCGGCCCGCCCCGGTCACGGCGGCGGGCACGGCCGGTCAGCCGGTGAAGGCCTCGACGAGGGTCCAGACGGCGAGGCCCGCCATGCAGACGGCGCCGACGCGCTGGACGGTCTTCAGCGGCACCTTCTTGGCGATGAACTGCCCCGCGACCAGAGCGAGCGCGGAGACGGACATGAGGGCCGCGGCCGAGCCGATCGCGGTGGGCAGCCATCCGTTGGCGGCGGCGAGGTTGGCGGTGGTGATCTGCGTCAGGTCACCCCACTCGCTGATGAAGACGGCCATGAACGCGGTCGTGTAGACGGGCCAGAAGCCCGTCACGGTCTTGCTGTCCGCGTCTTCCCCGTCGTCGTCCCCGCTGCGGAGCAGGACGAACGCACCGAAGGCGAACAGGGCGGCGGACACCAGCTTGACGGCCATGTTCGGCAGCAGGCCGAGCAGGCTGCCCGCGCTCACCGCGATGACGACGTGCACGATGAACGCGGTCGACGTGCCGAACCACACGTACAGGGGGCGCATCCGCGTGCCCATGGCCAGCGAGGCGAACATGGTCTTGTCGGGGAGCTCGGCGAGGAAGATCAGACCAAAGGCGGTCAGGATCGCCACGGGGTCGAAGGTCATTCCGGGTCTCTCTGCTGGGGCCGGGCCGCCAGCTCCTTCTGCACCCGGGCGGGCGACGGGAAGAACCACTCGGCCCGGCACGACGAATCAGCCCGCATGGCGATGCGGGCCTGGTCATGCCGTAGCCGAAGGTCTCGTCCACCCCAGAATGCGGGGCCCGGTGGCCGGGATGCCAAGGACATCCAGCGTGTCGACCAGCGGTATTACAGGACTACTCCCCTTCGCTGCCGACCATTCTAACCCCACCACCCCACGGGCCCCGGCCGGCAGGGGCCACTGCGGGGAGTCAGGCCAGGCCGGCCCCCATGGCGAGGCGCACCGCTTCGGCCCGGTCCCGGAGGCCGGCCTTGGCGAAGAGGTTGTTGATGTGGGTCTTGACCGTGGCCTCGCTGATGAAGAGCCGTTCGGCGATGGCGCGGTTCGGGAGGCCCTGGCCGATGAGGCCGAGCACCTCGCGTTCGCGCAGCGTGAGGTTGCCCGGCAGGTCTACGGGCGCGGGCTCGGGCCGTGGCGCGCGGGCGGCGGACAGGAGGCGGGCCTGAACGGCGAGGTCGAGCACCGACTGTCCCGCGGCGGCGGCGCGGATCGCCCGGGCGATGTCCTGGCGCCCCGCGTTCTTGGTCAGGTAGCCGCGCGCTCCGGCGCTCAGCGCGGCCATGATCGACTCGTCGTCGGCGAACGTGGTCAGGACGACCACGGCCACGTCGGGGTGTGCCGCACTCAGTCGCCGGGTCGCCTCGGTCCCGTCCATGCCCGGCATCCGCAGGTCCATCAGTACGACGTCCACGGATCCGGCGGCCACGGCCGCCAGTGCCTCGTGCCCGTCCGCGACGGCCGCTACGACCTCGATGTCCGGCAGGAGGGCCAGGACGGCCGCGAGGGGTTCGCGCACCGCGGCCTGGTCGTCGGCGACGACGACCCGGACGGGTCGCAGCTCTGCGGTGGGCTCGCTCATCGGGGTACCACCGCTTCCACCTGCCAGCCCCCGATGTCCGGCCCGGCCGTACGGGGGCCCGTGGTGACGGTGCCGTCCAGCAGGGCGGTGCGTTCGCGCATGCCGAGGAGTCCCAGGCCGCTGCCGGCGCCGGCCGTCACCGGCAGGGTGGCGGGCCCGTTGCGCACGCTCAGGGTCACCTTGTCCTCGGCGAAGGCCAGCCGTACGGCAACCGCCCCGCCCGGAGCGTGCCGGGCGGCGTTGGTCAGGGCCTCCTGCGCGACCCTGAGCAGGCATTGCGAGACCCGCGCGGGCAGCGCGCCGGCCTCTCCCTGGACGGTGAGGGCGTCGGGGTACCCGGAGGACTCCAGCATGGCGGTCAGGCTCTCCACCAGGGGCAGGGCGTCCTCGCGCAGGGCGTGCACGGTCCATTGCGCCTGTTTCAGGCTTTCCCTGACGAGGTTGTGGGCGGTGCCGTTGGCCTGCCGGATCCGCTCCAGGTCACCGGTGTCGATGAGCGCGTCGACCAGTTCCAGTTGCATGTTGATGCCGGCGAGCGAGTGGGCGAGTACGTCGTGGATATCCCGGGCGATGCGGGTGCGCTCCGCCAGGGCGGCCGTCCGGGCGTCGGCCCGCGCCGCCCGCTCCGCGGATTCGGCCGCCCGGATCGCGGCTCGCGTGGCCTGGGCGCGGCTGCGTCCGGCCATTCCGCCCAGGACCGCGGCGCCGGTGGCCAGGCCGAGGATCGCGGGCACCGCCCGGTCCCCGGGGTCGGCCTGCAGGTAGAGGACGCCTCCGCAGAGCAGGCTGCTGAGCGCGGCGTGGGCCAGGGCCGGACCGGTGTCCAGGCGGCTTCCGATGAGGGCGACGAGGAAGAAGGCGAAGAGGTACGACGTGCCCGACTCCGCGGCGGCGATCAGTGCGGCCGCCGCGAGGACGCCGAAGGCGGGCCAGAGGGGAGCGAGGCGCGCGGGCACGCGGTGGGCGGGCACGACCCGGAGGGCCAGGACCGCGCAGTTGATCACGAACAGGACGGTGACGGCCAGGCCCCGGCCGCTGAAGCCCATGGGGCGGATCGTCACGAGTCCCACGACGACGAGGGTGAGCACCAGCGCCCACTGGGCGGGGCCGCCGCGGTCTTCCGGCTCGGGCGCGGCGGCCGTGTCCGCCGCGGCTGCCGCATGCGCCGCGTCGCCCACGGCGTCGGCTGCCGGGTCCGGACCTCGTTCTGGCATGGCGCGACGATAACCCACGGTCAGCCCGCGAGACGCGCGCCGACGGCGGGCCGCGGCCCGGTCCCGACCGGCTGGGCGGGGGGAAGCATCCGGCTGCGTACGAAGATCGTGGCCAGCCGGGTCACGACCTCGGTCAGCGCCATCAGCACCAGCGCCGCCACCCACGCGTCGCCGCTCGTGATGCGGTGGTCCGTGCTGAACCGCGCGACGGAGGCGGCGCCGCCGTGGTCGACCCACAGCTCGAAGCCGAGCCGCGCGCCCATGCCGAGCACCCACAGGGCCGCCGATATCGCACCGGCCTTGATGAGGACGTGCCCGTCGGAGTGCCGCATCCAGGTGAAGATCCCGCCGGCGACGCCCAGCACCGCGCCGACGCCCATGAGGGCGCCGATCAGGACGAGGTCGTTGCCGCCGGTGGGGATGCCGTCGAGGTAGCTGAAGCCGACGAAGGTCACGATGCCCAGGGGCAGGAGGTAGGACTTCGGGCCCAGGGGGCCTTCGCGCAGCTGCCGGAAGACGATCAGGATGAGCGCGATGTCGATGATCCAGGTGGTGGTGGTCATGGGCTCAAGCCTGCTGTGAGGCGGCCCGGAACACCTGCACCCAGGGGTGGAGACCCGGGTGGAACTCCCGGCGCCGCCCCCGCACCCGGATCGGACTGGCCACCTGCCCCGAGAAGAGTTCCGTCCCCTCTCTTCAGTGCGCAAGGGCGGGCTGTCGACGAGGAGGACGGGGACCGAGCCGATGCCTGCCACACCCAGATCCACAGTGCGCTCACCCTGACGCTTCCCGGCGGCGGACAGGTCGCCGAGTTCATGCTGCACGTCCACGACGACGACACCGCCGGCCGGCGACGGCCCGGAACGGCGGCCGGCAGGACCGGCCGCCCGTTCCGGGCCGCCCCGGGTCAGCGTCCGGAGGCGGCGCGGCGCATCCGCGCGGCGAGCAGGAGACCGGCGCCGGCCACGAGCGCGGTACCCGCACCGCCCGCGATCAGGGCCGAGTCGCCCGCACCGGTGACGGCGAGGGCGGAACCGCTGCCGCCCTGGGGGGTGCCGGTGGTGTTGCCGGAGCCGGAGCCGGTACCCGCGCCCGTGCCCGTCGTGCCCGTGCCCGTCGTTCCGTTGCCCGTGCCGGAGTTGTTCTGGTTCTGCTGGTCCTTGCTCTTGTCGTTCTCCTGCTGGGTCTGCTTGTCCTTGGCGCGCGCCTCGTGCTGGCCCGTCTTCAGGAACTCGGTGCGGTCGGCGGCGGTTCCCGCCAGCGCGGCGCGGCCGGCCTTGACCAGTTCCGCTCCCCCGCCGTCGATGATCCGGGCGATCGCGACGCGGTTGTCCTGGTCACGCAGCTCGTACTGGGTCACCTCGAGGAAGCGGCGCAGCTCGGCCGGGGTCGAGGACCCGTTGAGGAGCTTGCCGATCGCCTCACTCAGGATGACGCCGTCCCAGCCCTCGTCGATCCGTGCGAGCTCGACCCGGTCGTCCGAGGCCTGCGCGAGGTACCGTCCCGTCTTCAGGAAGGCGATCCGGTCGGCGGGAGTGCCCTTGAGCGCCTTCTTGCCCGCTTCCCTCACTCCGGGGCCGCCGGTGGAGATCAGCCGGGAGATGTCGACCTTGTTGTCGTCGTCGCGCAGCTCGTGCTGGGTGACCTCGTAGAAGTGGCGCAGCTGCTCCAGCGTCGTCCGCTCGTTGTCGAAGAGCTTGTTGACGCCTTCCTTCAGACCGGGACCGGCGTCGTTCAGCAGCCGGGTGATCAGCACCCGGTAGTCGTCGAGGCGGATCTTGTGCTGGTCGGTCTCGATGAACTTGCGCATGGCCGCGGGGCCGTCGGCGATGGCCTTGCGTCCGGCTTCCTTCATGTACTCGCTGGCCATCGGGTCGGCGATGATCGCGAGGATGGTCTTTCGGTCCTGCTCCACCGGGTCTTGGGCGGCCTGCTCCTTGGCGGCGGCCTGCTCCTTGGCGGCCTGGCCCTTCGCGGCCTCGTCCGGCGCCGCCTGGTCGGGTGCGGTCGGAGCGGTCGGGTGGGTGGTCGCGGCGGACTCCTGTCCGGCGGCGAAGGCCGGCGACGCGATGAGGACCACCGGAGCCAGCGCAGCAGTGGTGACCGCCGCGGCGATTCGGGACAACTTCACAGACAAAACCCCCTGGAAAAATGTTCTTACGGCCACGAGACTCGCCGGCGGCGCCAATGGTTGTACGGACCATCGGAATCGGGACCGGGCGCGGCCCGCCGACCGGGCCCCGCTCGGCCTGCGCGCGATCGCCGGTCGGGGTGCCTGGGATGCGGCATGGCCGAGGTGGCCGGTCGGCGCCGGTGGTCTCACTCAGGCGCCGGGGCGCCGTCCCGCCCCCGAAGGTCGCGCACCGCCAGGACCACGCCCCGGGCATCGGCCAGCATCGCCCAGAGCCCCAGCGGGACGGCAAGCCACCGCCACGGGCTGTGGAAGTGGGCGACGACGGCGACGACGAAGACGCACTGGACCGCACAGAGCGCCAGGTTGCCCAGCAGACGCAGCGCCGGGTGCGGTCTCCTGCGGAACACCTCTTCGAACAAGGTCTGCTTCACGTTCCCACTCCTCTGTCCGACCGGGTGTCCGTCAGTCATCGCGTCGGTCGTCGATCCGAACCTCCAGGTGCGGCCAGGTCGTGGCCACGCGCGTAAGGATGCCGGGCGTCGGCGCGGCCACCGAACCCACACGGTCGTCCGGCCGGAAACGGACCAGCGTGCCGGTCGTTCCGTCGCCCTCGACGGGTTCGAGATCGGTGACGGGGACGCCGTGTGCGTAGCGCTGCGTCCAGGCCCCGTCGAGACGGCGGTTGGTGTGGGCGAGCCACTCGCTGAGCCCCGCGACCACGGACATGCCGCGCCGAGGACGCCCGTCGGGAAGCACCTCCGCCCCGGGGAAGTCGAAGAACCGGAGATCCTTCGTGGCCATGACCGGCTTCTTCACGATCCGGCCGTGCTCGTCCACACGGGTGTCAGTGCCCCGTCCGTCATCACGAACGGACAGCGAGCCGTCGGAATGGAGGACGACGACACAGCGTCCGCCACCCCTGTGTGACGCTTCGTCGGCGGCATAGGCGAGCACTTCGAGGACGAGGTGCCACGGTCCGTCCGGAGCGAACTCCGAGGGGCTCTCCCGGATGAGTGCCAGATGATCGAGATCAACGCCGGCGGACCAGTCGTGCGTCGTGTTGGCCCAGGCCCGCGATACGTCCATCGGGCAAGTATCCACGCACCACTGACGGCCGCCGGCCGTCCGCCGGGCCATTCACGCCCGGGGGTGCGCCTGGGGTGGGAGCAGGGGGGTGATCTCGCCGGACGGCATGGCCAGCAGCCGGCGCCCGCGCGCGATGGTGTCCGGGCGGTGCGCGATGACGACGAGGGTGCGCTCCTCGGCGGTCGCCGCCAGGGCCTCCTCGATCCGCGCCGCCGTGTCGTGGTCCACCCCCGCGGTGGCCTCGTCCAGGACGAGTACGGCCGGATCGGCGAGCTCCGCCCGGGCGATGGCCACGAGCTGGCGCTCTCCGGCCGACAGCGTCCGCGTGCCGACACGGGTGTCCAGGCCCTCGGGAAGCGTGGCGACCCAGCCCGCGAGCCCGAGCCCGGCCACCGCCTCCTCGATGCGGGCCCGGTCCGGACGTCCGGCGGTCATGGCCAGGTTCTCCGCCAGGGTGCCGTCCACGAGAACGACCTCCTGCGGGACCAGGGCGATCCGCGACCGCAGTCCGGCCGGGTCGGCGGTCGCCAGGTCATGGCCGGCGAAGGCCACCGTGCCCCGGTCCGGAGCGTAGATACCGGCGAGGAGCAGGCCCAGGGTGGACTTGCCGGATCCGGTCTCGCCCGCGATGACCAGCCGGTCGCCGGCCGGCACCGTGAGGGACAGACCGGAGACGACCGGCCGGCCGCCGTCGCCGTAGGAGAACTCCACTCCGCTCAGGGTCAGTTCGCCCCGGGCGGGAAGGGGTGCGGAGGCACCGGCCGCGGCGGGGCCCGTCGGGGCCGTGGCGCGGATGAGGTCGAGGAGCCGGGCGAGGCGGACGTGCGCTTCGCGGGCGTCGCCGACGGCGCCGGCGAGGTCCTCGAAGCGGGTGAAGATGTCCCGGGTCGCCAGCAGGAACACCACGGCGGTGCCGACGCTCAGGGCGTCCCGTCCGACCAGCAGCGCGCTGAGCACCAGCAGTCCCGCGACGCAGCCGGCCTGGAGCACGGAGAGCTGGTTGAGCCGCAGTTCCGTGCGCACTTGTACGGTACGGGCCTTCAGCAGCCGGTCGTCGTCCCGGCCGAACCGCTCCAGCCAGCGCGGCACGCTCCCGGTGATCCGCAACTGCTCCTGCGCCGGCAGGGTCTCGGCGAAGCGCGCGGCCACCGCCGCCTCCGCCGCCGCGACCTCCCCGTAGGCGGGGCCGGCCGCCCGGTGGAAGCGCCGTACGATCACCAGCGCCACCGGGACGAACACGGCGAGGAGGGCCAGGGTCAGCTGCCAGGAGTACACCGCGAGCATCACCACGGTGAAGCCGAGGACGGCGGTCGCCGTCACCAGGTCGGGCAGCGTGCCGGCGGCGAAGGCGGCGAGGCCGCTGATCTCGCCGGTCAGCCGGCGCAGCAGTTCCCCGCCGCGGTGGGTCTCCAGGAACCGCAGGGGCGCCGCGCCGACGGCTGCGGTGGCCCGGTCGCGCAGGCCCGCCAGGACGCGTTCACCGGCCCGGATCAGCCAGTAGCGCGAGAGCCAGACGGTCAGGGCGCTCACCGTGACGAGCAGCAGCACGACCAGGCCCCAGCGCAGCGACCCGGACCGGTCGCCCGCTCCGGCCGCGTCCACCACCCGGCCGATGGCCGCGGTGACGGCGACGGCGAGGCCGGCTCCCGCGAGGTTGAGCGCGGCGGCTCCCGCGAGCGCGGCGCGGTGACCGGCAAGGAACGGTGCCGCACGACGGAACACGGCTCGCTGGTCCGGGAGTTCGGCGAGCGCCGGAACGTCAGCCATGCTGCTTCTCCAGGGGAACGGTGCCGTCGGCGGCGGCCGGCCGGAGCGTGATCTCGCGGTCGGCCAGGGCCCGTACGGCGGGTGAGTGGGTGGCGAAGACGACGACGCGGTCGGCGGTGGCCGCGCGGAGCCGCTCCAGCACCCGTGCTTCGGTGGCGGAGTCGAGCGCCGAGGTGACGTCGTCGAGCAGCAGGACGGGACAGCCCCGGAGCAGGGCCCGGGTGAGGGCGACGCGTTGGCGCTGGCCGCCGGAGAGGGCCCGGCCGCCTTCGCCGGCCTGGGTCTCCAGGCCGTCCGGAAGCGCGGCCGCGGCCAGGTCGAGGCCCGCGGTCCGGGCGGCCGCGGCGATCTCGGATCCGGTGCGGTCCCCCGCGAGCAGCAGGTTCTCGGTGACCGTGCCGTGCAGGAGCAGCGGGTTCTCGGGGACGAAGCCCAGGATGCGGTAGAGCTCGTCGGGCTCGGTGCCGGCGAGGGGGACGCCGTCGTGGCGGACCTCGCCCTCGGCGGGGACGAGCCGGGCGATCGCCCGGAGCAGGGTGCTCTTGCCGGAGCCGGTCGGGCCGGTGAGCACCACCCATTCCCCGGGCCGGGCCTCCAGGTCCAGGGGTCCCACCGGAGCGCGGTCCGGTCGGCGTACGGTGAGCCCGCGCACCTCCAGCGGGCCGCTGACCGGCGGCCGTCCGTCGGTGGCCGGGGCGGCGCCGGCGGGCCGGCCGGGTGCGGGGGCCGGCGTGTCCGGGAGGTCGCGGGCGCCGGGGAAGTGAAGGATCTCGGCGATGCGGCCCGCCGAGACGAGCGCCGCCGTACGGTCGCCCAGGCGGTCGACGGTGACGTTGACGGCGAGCGAGACGGTGCCCATCCACAGGACGAAGGTGGTCAGCTCGCCGACGGTGATCCGCCCTTCGGCGACGGCCGGTCCGCCCACCAGCAGGCCCGCCGCCACGGCGAGCAGCGGTACGAGGAAGGCCGCGGCCTCCCAGGCGGAGCCGACGGACGCGAGCCGCAGGGTCCGTCGGGTGACCTCCGCGCTGCGCCGGTGGTGGCGGTCGACCATCAGCCGGTCGGCGCCGACCCCGCGCAACGGCAGGAGGGCGGAGAGCAGTTCCTCGACGGTCGCGCCGCGGCGGCCGTGCGCCCGGGCGAGTTCCTCGGCCCGGTGACCGAACACGGGCGGGAAGTAGCGGTTCACGACCAGCAGGACGGGGACGGTGAGGACCGCGACGAGCAGCAGCATCGGGTCGAGTCCGCCGAGGGCGGGCACCAGGACCAGGCCGGTGATGCCGATGACCACCCAGGTGGTGAGGCCGTGCACCCAGACCAGGACGGCCTCGACGTCGCGGGTGGCGCGGGTGTTGAGGTCGCCGAAGCTCTCGGTGCGGCGCTGCAGGGTGTCGGTGTCGACGGCGAGGACGGCCCGCAGGAGCCGGGTGCGCAGCCAGGCCCCGGCGTGGGCTTCGGCGAGGTTGGTCCACAGCTGCCAGCCGCGCATGCCGGCGTACTCGACGAGGGCGGCGAGGGCGAAGGCGCCCGCCCAGCCGGCGGCGGCGGCCGGCGAGCCGTCGCGGACCCCGGCGTCGACGGCGCGGCCGAGGAGCCAGGGCAGGGCGAGGAAGGCGCACTGGCGCAGCGCCGCCCAGCAGACGGACCGCAGGAACTGCGGGCGTACGCGGCCCAGGCACTGGCGGAGCAGGTGCGAGGGCGGGGCCGGCGAGGAGGGCGAAGAGGTGGACACCGTGGCCACCGTAGGACCGGGTCCGGCGTCCGCGTCGAAGCGGGCGCACCGGATCGTGGAACCGTGCGTCCGGTGTGCGCGGCGGTGGCGCGGGAGTTCGCACCCGGTGGCGCGGGGAACACACCGGCTGGCGCGGGAGTGCGCACCCGGTGGCGCGGGAGTTCGCACCCGGTGGTGCGGGTGTGCGCGCCGGGTGGCAGGGGTGTGGCCCGCGGGTTGGATGCGGCGCGCCCTGGGGGACGTAGCGTGGCCGTACCCGCGGATGTACCGGTCGGGTGTGAAGGAGCAGTCAGATGTCCACCCGCAGTCCCCGCTCGGTCGTCACCTTCCCCATCGTGCTCAGGGAGCTGACGGTGTTGCGCGTCTCGGACGTCACCCCCGGGATGCGGCGGGTGACGCTCGGCGGGCCGCAGCTGCACGCCTTCGAGAACGCCGGCCTGTCCCTCCCGGAGCTGCGCACCGAGGGATTCGACGACCACGTCAAGTTCTTCTTCGCGGAGGAGGGCCGGGACCCCGTCCTGCCCCGGCAGAACGTGAGCAGTCTGGACTGGCCCGCGGACGGCCGCCCGATCTCCAAGGACTACACGCCGGTGCGGTTCGACCCGGTGGCCGGGGAGATCGACTTCGACTTCGTCCGACACGACGGCGGGATCGCCTCGTCCTGGGCGCAGGAGGCCGCTCCCGGTCAGGTGACCTGGATCGCCGGGCCGAAGATGTCGCACAGCCACCCCGAGGGCGCGGACTGGCTGCTGGTCATCGGCGACGAGACGGCCCTGCCGGCGATCGGCCGGTGGCTCGCGGAGATGCCCGCGGGCACCCGGGCCCGGGTGTTCGTCGAGGTCGGCGAGGACAGCCACCGCCAGGACCTGCCGACGAAGGCGGACGCCGAGGTGACCTGGCTGGTGCGCCACGGCGCGCCGGCCGGACGCAGCGACCTTCTGGAGCAGGCCGTACGGGACATGGAGTGGCTGCCGGGCACGGTCTTCGTGTGGGCGGCCGGTGAGGCCGTCACGCTGAAGGGGATCCGGCGGCACCTGTCGGTGGACCGCGGCGTGCCGCGCGACCAGACGCACATCACCGGCTACTGGCGGCGTGCCGAGATCGCGCCGGGCCTCTCCGCGCCCGCCGACCCGGACGCCCTGGAGGGCGAGGACGCGCACGAGCGGCTGCACGAGCTCACCGACCTGGCCCCCGGTCTGGCCATCCGTGTGGCCGTCACCCTCGGCTTGGTCGACCTCGTCTACCAGGGCGTGCGGGACCTCGCGGAGCTGGCGCGGCGCAGCGGGACGGACGCCCGTACCCTCGGTGCGCTGCTGAAGTACCTCGTGGAGATCGAGGTGTTCGACCTGGCGGACGACGGCTACCGGCTCACCCCGGTGGGCGAGGAACTCGTCGAGGACGACCACTCGTCGGAGGAGTACGACCTGCGCGGCGCGCAGGCCGCCTTCGACCTGTCGCTGGCCGGCCTCGCCGAGCGGCTCCGCTCGGGCGGCAACGGCTGCCGGACCGCGTCGGGCGAGACGCTGGCCGACGCGCTGCGCACGGACGTCCGGCTGGGCGGTTCGGCACGGACGACGATCGAGGACGAGGCCCGCTGGGTGGCACCGGGCGTGGTCGGCGCCTTCGACTGGTCGGCGGTGGAGGTGCTCGGCGCGACGGGCAGCGGCGCCGGGACCGTGGTCAACGCCCTCGTCAAGGAGTTCCCGGCGCTGCGGGTGCGGATCGCCGCGCTGCCGTCGGTACTGGGCGTGCTCGGCGGGGAGATCCTCGACCCGGAGGTGCTGCCCCGGGTGGAGCTCGTACCGCAGTCCCACCCGCTGCCCTCGGGGGCGGGAACGCTGCTGCTGTGCCGGCTGCTGGAGTGGCTGGCGGACGAGGACGCGGTGCTGACCCTGTCGGAGGCCGCGGCGGCCCTTCCGGCGGGCGGTGCGCTCGTGCTGGTCGAGCAGGTGGAGGCCGCCGACCCGGACGACATCGACGCGGTGCTGCAACACCTGCGGCTCACGGCGGCGTTCGGCTCCGGGCTGCGTTCGGCGCAGGGCGTGACGGGTCTGGCCGAACGGGCCGGGCTGGAGGTCCGTGACTGCCGTGACATCGGCTGGGACCACCGACTGTGGGTGCTGACCGCCCCGTCGGCCTGAGCCGCCCGTCGGCCGCCGGGGCCGACACCCGCGGGGGGGCGCGGGAGTTGACCGCGCCCCCCCCGGGGTTCCTCCCGCCTGCTCGACGGCTTCGGGCCTCTGCGCCGCCCCGGGGCCTACCGCGCGGAGCCGATCTCGTCGGAGGCCCGGCGGGAGCCCGGGACCGGGGTGCGGCGCCGGCCCGCGATCGAGTCGAGGATCTCGCCGACCCGGACTGCTGTGTTGGACAGCAGCGAGGAGGTGATGCCGTGGGTGTGCTCGGTGCCGCCCTGGAGGTAGATGCCGCAGCGCAGCGCCGGGTCCGTCGTGATGCGGTAGTCGCGCTCCACGCGGACGCGGCCCTCGTCGTCACGGAGGCAGTGGCGCGCCACGTCGCCGAGCAGCGCGAGCCCGTCGGCGGAGCGGTATCCGGTCGCGTACACCAGCACGTCGGCCTCCAGCGGCTCCTTCTCCCCCGTGACGAGGGACTCGACCGTGGCCAGCACCTTGTCGGGGGCCTCCAGGACCTCGGTGAGCCGGGACACCCTGAGGAAGCGCAGCCGCTCGGTGCCGAGCACCTTCTCCCGGTACTCCTGGCGGTAGAGCTCGTCGATCAGGTCGATGTCCACGACCGAGTAGTTGGTGTTGGCGTGGTAGTCGATCAGCTTGCGCTTGATCTCCTCGGGGGCGGTGAAGTACGCGTCCACCGCTGCGGGGTCGAAGATCCGGTTCGCGAAGCCGCTGTCGTCGGCGGGGCTGTATCCGTAGCGGGAGAAGACGGCGCAGACCTCCGCCCCGGGGAAGGTCCGGTGCAGGAACGCCACGTTCTCCGCGGCGCTCTGGCCGGCGCCGACCACGATGAACCGGGACGGATCGCTCCCCTTGAGGGCCTCCACCCGGGTCAGGAGCTCCGAGGTGTGCCAGATCCGCTCGGTACGGTCGACCCCCTCCGGCATCTGCGGCCGCAGGCCGGTGCCGATGACGAGGTTGCGGGCCCGGTGGGTGACCGGTTCCTCGCCGGAGCGGGCGGTGACGTCCACGTACTCGATGACGCCGTCGCGCACGACGGGCCGCACGGCGACCACTTCGTGTCCGTAGGACACCATGTCGTCGACCTTGGCCGCGGCCCACTCGAAGTAGTCGTGGAACTCCACGCGCAGCGGGAACAGGTTCTTGTGGTTGACGAAGTCGATCAGCCGTCCCTTGCTCTGCAGGTAGCAGAGGAAGCTGTACTCGCTCGACGGGTTCCGCAGCGTCACCAAGTCCTTCAGGAACGACACCTGCATGGTCGCATCGTCGATCAGCATGCCGCGGTGCCAGCCGAAACACGGCTGCTGCTCGAAGAAGTGGGCGGTGATCGCCTCCTGTCGTCCGACGCCTGCGTTGTGTTCGCCGAGTGCGATCGCCATGGCCACGTTCGAGGGACCGAAGCCGATGCCGATGAGGTCGTGGATCACTGGCGCGCCGTCAGGAAGATCCTGTGCCATGTCACTCCCAATCGTGCGGGGGCAGTGGATTGCCGTGCGTGGGGAGCCGAGTGCGGGCACGCCGAAGGAGCGACGCCCGAGCGAAACTTAGGGAAGGCTAACCTGATCGCCGGGGCCTGTCGATGGGCACGTCAGATCGAGCCACCTGTGGCCCTCCGCCGAACCCGGTTCAGGATCGGGCGCGTTGACCCGCCGCGGCCGGTCGAGCCTGTCGGCTCATGAGGCAAGCCTCGCTTCACCCCTGCACGCTCCAGGGTTCCGAGCCCGCCGCCGCACGGCAGACCGCCTGAACTCCGCTGTCCCACAAGGCCGTTGGATATGACCGGCCAGTGGTGGGGATCACCGGATTTCCGCCATCGCGCTGCCCTATGATTCAGCTGCTCCGGGCACCGTCCCGGAGCGCGTACCGAACGCGTCCGCGTCCGGGGGAAGCCGGTGAGACTCCGGCGCTGACCTGCAACCGTGTGCGGCCTCGCTGCCGTGAGTCGGAAAACCCGCGCGTCACGTGCACCGCTTCGCCCCGTCATGGTCTACGGCGTGGAGCCCCGGACCACCGCCGCGCCGCCCCGCCCCGTCCGCTTCCGCGGACGGCTCACGGGGGCGTCCGCGCGCGGGCGGGTCGGGGTGCCGCGCCCCCGGACCCCGGTTCGCACCAGGAAGGCGCTCCCATGCGCAGTGTCACCATCCGCCAGGCCCTGATCACCACGGCGGCCCTCGGTCTCGCCCTCGGCAGCGCTCCTGCCGTCGCCCAGGCCAAGGCCACGCCGAACACCAATGCCCCCGTCAAGGTGTCCCTCACCGTCCAGGGACCGAACGGCCTGCTGTTCAAGGGCAAGATCAAGACGAAGGGCCACGACGTCACCACCGCCACCGGTGGTACCCACACGTGCGACGGGACGAACGGCGCGGCCAACCCGACCGCCGTGCCGACCCCGACCGCCGCGCTCGACGACGCCGCCCGCAAGCGGCACTTCACGTGGGACGGCACCTGGTACGCGTCGTTCGACGACTTCTCCGTCGACACCATCAAGCAGGTCAGCGGCGGCGGCGGCGCCTACTGGAACATATCCGTCAACGGCACCCCGACCTCGGTGGGCGGCTGCCAGTTCAAGCTGAAGGCCGGCGACAAGGTCGCCTTCACCTGGACCTCCTTCTAACAGCCACCCCGTGCGGGCCCGCCGACGGCGGGCCCGCACCGGCCCCGCACCGGCCCCGCACCGGCCCCGGGCGGCCCGTTTTCCGGGCGTGGCCCGCTGCCACCGGTCCAGCGGGTGCGGGCTCCGCCCGGATGGGGGAAGCTGGCAGGGTTCCCGTGCCTACGGCGGGACGACGGCGAGGAGGGTCTCGTGGACGCTTCACAAGACGGCCGGCGCGCATCCCGGTCCGGGCTGCGGACGGCCACCCTGTTGTGCGCTGCCGCGGCTCTCGTGGCGGCGGCGGTTCCGGCATCCGCCGTGCAGACGCAGACCCGGGCCGCACCCGTACCGGATCCGGTCGTGGTCGTGGACTGCTTCTCCGAGGACCAGGTGCGTCCCGAGACGTACCTGCTGGCCTGCGGCGACGGCAACAACCGCCTCGTGGATCTCGACTGGAAGACGTGGGGGCGCCACACCGCGACGGCCACCGGCACCGACATGGCGAACGAATGCCGGCCGAACTGCGCTGCCGGCCGTTTCCTCTCCTATCCCGTGTCCGTGACACTGGCCAACCCGGAGCCGTGGCCCGACCGCCCCGGCGTGGAGCGCTTCACGACCATCCGGCTGCTGTTCCCGGACGACGCCCCGTCGCCGATCCCCCACGACGTGACGTACAAGCTGGTGTACTGACCCGCACGGCACAGCCGCCCCGCACCCCCTCCCGTAGGGCGCGGGGCGGCGGCACGTGCCATGCGTGCCCTCGCCCACACGGCTCCCGGAACGGACCGCAGCAACGGCCGCTGCACCCCGCCCGGGCATCGGCGAGGCAGCGGAGCAGCCTGTGCGTGCCGGTGGTGTCGCGGCGCTCCCGCTGCGCTACAGGGCGAGTTCGAGGTAGGCGACCTGCTTCTCCTCGTACGCCGCGAGGGCCCGGTGCCAGATGGCGAGGGCGAACGGCGGGATCATGCTCGGGGTGATGTCCTCGGGCCGGCAGAAGCGGATCTCGCCGATCTCCGACTCCTGCGGGCGGATGGCCCGTTGCCGCTCCGCGTCGAGCCGGAGGCCGTCGAAGACGTAGAAGACCTGGGACCCCTCGGGCCGGGTGACCCACGCGGTGACCAGGAGCCGGCCGATCTCCAGGTCCAGGCCCAGCTCCTCACGGAGCTCGCGGCGCAGGGCGGCGGTGGGCAGTTCGCCCTCCTCGATGTGCCCGCCGGGGAGGTTCCAGCGCTCCTTGTGGACGGGATTGACGATGAGCACGCGGCCCTGCTCGTCCCGGATGACCGCTGCGGCGGAGGCCGCCGCCGCCACGTGGCCGGTGGATGTGGTCATGAGCTTCTCCTGTGGTGCACGGCTACGTCGTCACGCCCCTCCCCTGCATGATCGGAACGGGGTTCGACAGCATAGGTCGGCGGCCGGGCGCGGCCGCACCCGTGCCTGGTCCTGGTCGCCTGCGAGGACTAGGGGGTGTCGTCGAAGTCGTTTCGTACGCCCGGAGGGCGGGCCGTGCGGTGTCCGGTGCGTGCGCTCGCACGGCGGAGGGTCGCCCGTGTACCGGATGTACACGGGCGATCCGACAACGCGGCGAGCGTGCGTACCGGACACCGCACGGCAGGAACGAATTCGACGACACCCCCTGGGGATCCTGCACGGCTGGTTCGCTCCGGCGACCCGGAGCAGGGCGATTCGCAGGGATCTGGCCAAGTTCGCCACCTCGGCGCCCGACCGTGCGACGTTGCCGGCCTGGAGCGAGCGGCTGCGGGACTTCGACCGCCCGGTACTCGTCGTGTGGGCGACCGAGGACCGGCTGATGCCGCGGGAACACGGCCGGCGTCCGGCCGAGCTGTATCCCCGGGGTCGGCTGGTCGAGATGGCCGACTCCTCCATGCTCGTTCCCGAGGACCAGCCCGAACGCCTCGCCGACGTGCTCACCGGCTTCCTGGTCCAGACGGGCGCCGTACCCGCTCCGCGCGCCGGCCGAGCCGGGAGTGACCCGTGGTACCGGGCCTGGGCAGCCGTACCGGGTTGCGTGATCCCTCCCTGCCCGGGGCCGTGCCGGGGCGGTCGCGTACGGCGCCGGGCGTCAGTGCGGCGTATGGACCCGGCCACCCGCCGTCAAGGTCCCGTTACCGGGTGGTCGGGGGCGCTCGGAATCGGGGATAGCTTCGGGTGTCACGTCCCGGGCCGTTTCACCGCGCTCCGGGGCGTCAACCGCCGTTCGTGGCACCCTGGGAGGGCCCATGTGTTTGTTCCTGTTCGACGACGACCCCGAGCCCGAGGAACGGATCCCGGCCAGGCCCCTGTACGTGCCGGCCCGGCCGGGAGCAACGGGTGTCGTGGTACGGCTGTTCCGCACTCCGCTGGGAGCCCGTACCGCCGTCGGTTTCACCACTGCGGACCGGCTGGCCGCCACCCTGGGTGCGGAGCAGACCTGGATCCGGCTGTCCGGGTCCGCGCTCCGGGCGATGGCCGGGCCGCTCGGTGCCTCGCTGCTGACCGTCGACCCGACGTTCACCGCCCCCGCGGCCGCACCGGGGCCGGTGCCCGTGCCGGTACCCGTCGAGGCGCCGGTCCCGAGCGCCACCGGGGGCGCGGGCGTCGTCGTGGTCGCGCCCGTGGCCGGGACGGCTTGATGGAGCAGCACGCCGTGACGGCCGCCGCGGCCTCCGGGCCGCGGGCCGGCGGCGGGGAGCTGTCCGTGTGGCCGGCGTCCACGACCCGGCTCCCCGGCGGGGACCTGGCGGTCGGCGGGGTGTCGCTGGCCGGGCTGGCCGGCCGCTTCGGGACGCCGGTCCGCGTGCTGGACGAGGCCGAGGTGCGCGGGCGCTGCCGTACCTACCGGGACGCCTTCCCCGACACGGACGTGCTGTACGCCGCCACGGCCTTCCTCTCCCGCGCGATGCTGCGCTGGGTGCGGGAGGAGGGGCTCGGCCTCGGCGTGTGCTCGGCGGGAGAGCTGGAGCGGGCGGTCACCGCCGGGTTCCCCGCCGAACGCATCGTGCTGTACGGGACCGCCGGGCCGCCCCGCGACCTGGAAGCGGCACTGCGGCTCGGCGTGGGGCGGATCGTCATCGACGGGCCGTCGGGGATCGCCCGGATCGCGGGTGCCGTCGGTCCGGGGGGCCGGCAGAAGGTCATGGTGCGCGTGGTGCCCGGCATTTCGGCCGGCGGCCACGGCACGATCCGTACCGGCGCGGACGGCCGGGAGGCGGGGCTGTCCCTCGCGGACGGCTCCGCGCAGCACGCCATCGCCCGGATCCTGGGCAGGCCGCAGCTCGAACTCACCGGCCTGCACTGCCACCTCGGCGCGCAGATCACCGAGGTGAAGCCCTACCTGGTCGCCCTGCGCCGCATGGTCGGGCTGATGGCCCGCGTCCACGGCGCGCACGGCGTCTCCCTGCCCGAACTGGGCCTGGGCGGCGGGCACGGCATCGCCCACCGGCCCGGGGAGCCCGCCCTCGACCTCACCGCCCTCGCCCGCAGGCTGCGGGCCGGTCTGGCCGAGAGCTGCGCCGCCGCGGGGCTGGCCGTGCCCCGCCTCGCCGTCGCCCCGGGGCGGGGCGTCGCCGGTCCCGCGGGGGTCGCGCTGTACCGGGTGCTCGGCGTCGACCGCGCCGGCGGCACGGTCTCGGTCACCGTGGACGGCGGTACGGACGGCCATCCCTGCGCCGCGCCGTACGGGGCCCGGTTCGCGCCCCGCCTGATCGGCCGCCCCTCGGCGGCGGCGCCCCGCCCGGCCGTGGTCGTCGGCGGGCACCGCGGGGAGGGCGGTGTCCTCGCGGCCGGGGCGGAGCTGCCGGGCGACGTCCGCCCGGGCGACCTGCTCGCCGTCCCGGTGGCGGGCGCCTACCACCTGCCGACGGGCTCGGGTGGCGCCCCGGCCGGCCGCCCGCCCGTCGTCGCGGTCCACGGGGGTACGGCGACACCGCTGCCGGACGACGAGTCGTCCAGGGTGATCGCGGCGGCCGTGGGGTCGACCGACGGGTGCTTCAGTCGGCGAGGTGGGCCAGCAGGAGGTTGGGATCCTTCGCCGTGACGTACGCGGCGCTCAGGACGTAGGCCGTGTCGCCGCGCAGCGCAATGGAAGTGGGGTTCTGCAGGCCGTCGGCCGCGGTCAGGACCGTGGTGTGCGAGCCGTCCGGCTGGACGAGCGCGACCTCGCTCGGGCCGTTGAGCGAGGCCAGGATCTGGTCGCCGCGGCCGGTGAAGGCGAAGTCGTCGATCCCCGCCAGGCCGGTGGCCCGGGTCTGGACCGGGCCGGCGCGCCCGTCGCGCCGGATCGGAATGCGCAGGACGGTGCCCCGGTCGAGGTTGGTGGCCCACAGCGCCCCGCCCCGGATCTTGAGCCCGTTGGCGCCGAGGAATCCGGTGCGGGCCAGTTCGGGGGCGGCCGACCAGGTGCGGACGGCGCCGCCGGTGGTGGGCACGCTCGCGATGGTGCCGAGGACGGAGTCGGTGACGTAGAGGGTGTGCGTACGCGGGTCCAGGGCCAGGCCGTTGGGCAGGCCGGCCGCGGGGAGCGCGGCGATCCGGTGCGGCGCGCCGCCGGGGCGCAGGCGCCACAGTCCGGTCAGGTCGGCGGTGCCTGTGGCGTACAGGAAGTACAGGGTGCCGTCCTGGGCGCGGACGATGCCGGTGGTCAGGGCGAAGCCGAGGACCGGGGTGTGGACGCCGCCGTCGGCGGGTGGGGGCAGGGTGGCCAGGATCCGGGTGGCTCCCCCGGGGGTGGTGCGGGCGACCTGCCGGGCGGCGGCGAGGGTGACGTACGCACTGCCGTCGGGGGCCACGGCGATGTTCTCGGGCGTCTGGCTCCGGGCCAGGTCGAAGTGCGTGGCGATGCGCACGCAGTCCAGCGGGGCGGAGACCGCCGACGCGACGCCGGGGCCGGCCGCGACGGCGACGGCGGCCGCGGTCAGTACGGCGGTGGTCGCCGCGGTCTTGGACAACGCGGTCGTGAACACGGTTGCTCCGAACATGGTTCCTCCACTGTTTTCGGGCATGCGGCAGCGGTACGCCGCCGCGAGGGGGGTTGGGGGGACTGCTTCGGACGGGGCCGCACGGGTGTCGGCCCGGCGCCCGGGGGGGCGTGCCCGGTCAGCCGGACTCGGTGCGGGCTTCCGGTCGGGCCGGAGCGGCCTGCGAGGCGGGCTCGGAGGCGGTCTGCGGGGCCGGCTCGGGAGCGGTCTGCGGGGCCGGCTCGGGGGCGGTCTGCGGGCCGAGGTGGGCGAGCAGGGCCAGGGCGGTCCGCGCGGGCGAGTCGGCCTCCGCGGTGGCGACCACGATGTTCTGGCCCGGTTCCTGGCTCAGGGTCTGCTGGGTGACGGTCAGCGGGCCGATCAGCGGATGCCGCATCGCGTACGTCGCGACGGCGCACGCCGTGACGCGGTGGTCGGCCCACATCGAGGCGAAGTCGGCGCTCTTGGAGCTCAGTTCGCCCACCAGCGCGTGGAGCGCGGTGTCGTCCGGGTGCCGTCCCGCCACCAGGCGCAGGTTCCCCACGACGGCCCTGGCCTTGGCCGGCCAGTCCGCGTACAGGTCGCGGGTGTGGGCGTCGAGGAACACGAGCCGGGCCATGTTGGGGCGTTGCGCCGGCCGGTCCGGGGCGTCCGGGTCCAGGTGGCCGGCGAACAGGGCGTGGCCCGGCCGGTTCCAGGCCAGGACGTCGCTGCGGCGGCCGGTCACGATCGTCGGAACGTGGGCCAGCGCGGCCAGCAGTTGGCCGGTCGCCTCCGTCACCCGCTCCGGTGCGGGCCGGCGGCCCCGGTCGGGGCCGCCGCCGGTGCCGCCGGGGCCGCCGGCGACGGCCGGGGACCGGGCCAGGTGGTGCAGGTGCAGCCGCTCCGGCTCCTCCAGGCGCAGGGCCCGGGCGATCGCGTCCAGCACCTGCGGTGAGGCGTTGAGGGACTGTCCCTGTTCCAGCCGCGTGTAGTAGGAGACGCCGACACCCGCCAGCAGCGCCAGTTCCTCGCGCCGCAGGCCCGGCACACGACGCCGCTCCCCGTAGCGGGGTATGCCGACGTCCTCGGGTCCCAGCTGGGAGCGCCTCGTCCGCAGGAACTCCCCCAACTGCGCTTTTCCGTTCATGGATCCGAGTATGGGCCGGGTCCGGCCGCGCAGCCTGCCCCTGGCGTGGGTGGGCACCGGCGGGTCTGGCTGCCCCGCCGGGCGGATGGTGACGTGGGGGTCGCCGACACGGCACCACACCGCCCCGGACCCCCCAGGAGGACGCCTTGAGCGCCACCACCAGCGAACACGACCCCTTCGAGGTTCTGGACGCGTCGGACTACGCCTTCACCCGCCGCGCCTGGGTCGACGCCCCGCCCGCCCGGGTCTACGACCTGGTCAGCGACGTCTCCGCCATCGGCCGCTGGAGCCCCCACGCGAGCGGCGTCGCCTTCGACCGGGGCGCCGGGCCCCGGGCCGGGGCCTGGTTCAGCGGCCGCAACCACCGGGACGGCCGGCAGTGGACCACCCGCTCCCAGGTCGAGCGGGCCGAGCCCGGCGCTGCTTTCGTCTTCGTGGTCGGCGGCGCCGCGGACGGCATCGTGCGGTGGAGCTGGACCTGCCGCCCGCGCGGACGCGGAACCGTCGTCGAGCAGTCCTGGCAACTCCTGCGTCTCGACCCCGTACTGGGCGCCACCCGCCGCGACCTCGACGCCCTGCGCGCCACCATGGCGGACAGCGCCGAGACCACCCTGCTCGCCCTCGCCCAGTGGATCGCCGAGACACCGGCCGGGTGAACGGCCGCGCCGGTAACGGCGGATGAGCCGCCGCGCGGGCCGGGACGTACCGGCGTACGGGCCGGGACGTACCGGCGTACGGGCCGTGTCGCACCGGCGTACGGACCTCTCCCCCGATCCGCGGGAACCGGGCGGCCCGCGGCGGCGACTACCTGCCGGAAGAGGACCCCCCGCTTCCTGGAGCGACGCATGGCAGAGCAGCAGCCCCCGTCCCCCGTCCGTCCCGCGCCCGGACGGTGGGCGCCACCGGCGGCGCTGGCCGGGTTCCTGGTGCTGCTCGCGGTGATGTTCGCCGTCTCGTACGGGGTCGGTTCCGCGGCCGGCCCCGTCGCACCGGGCATGCGGTCCTCCGGAGAGGGCAGCGACGGTGGTGCGGGCGGCATGACCGGCGGCCCGGGCAGCGGTGCGCACTCCGGCGGCGTCCGGTGACGGCCGGGGTGACGAGCGCCACCGCGACCACCGATCTGCTCGTCGGCGGGATGACCTGCGCGGCCTGTGCGCACCACGTGGAGAAGCGGCTCGCCCGGCTCGACGGGGTCAGCGCCTCGGTGAACCTCGCCACGGGCCGGGCCCGGGTGAGCCACCCGCCGCACACCACGGCGCGGGACCTGCTGGCGGCCGTCGGGCGCGCGGGCTACGCCGCCGAACTCCTGCTGCCCCCGCGGCCTTTGACACCGCCTCGGCCCGTGGTGCCCCCGCGCCCGGCGTACCCGCCCGGGACGACGGGGCCCGCACCGACGACGGGGCCCGCACAGACGACGAGACCTGCACCGACGCCGACGCCGGCGCCGGTCACCGTACCCCTACCCACAGCACCCGCACCCGCGTCGCCGCCGCCGGACGCCCCCGGACAGCACGAGCGGCGTCGGTTGCTGATCACCGCGCTGCTCGGCGCTCCGGTCATCGCCCTGTCCATGGTGCCCGCCCTGCAGTTCGCCCACTGGCAGTGGCTGTGCCTGATGTTCGCGGCCCCCGTCGTCGTGTGGGGCGCCTGGCCCTTCCACCTGCGGGCCGTGCGCGGTCTGCGGTACGCGGCCGCCACCATGGACACCCTGGTCTCCCTCGGGGTCCTGGCCTCGTTCGCCTGGTCCCTGTACGCCCTGTTCCTCGGCGGCGCCGGCGGGCCCGACCTGCGGATGCCGTTCACCCTCCTCCCCTCGGCGGGCGGGGACGTCGCGCACGTCTACCTGGAGGCGGCGGTCGGCGTACCCCTCTTCGTCCTGGCCGGCCGGTACCTGGAGGCCCGCGCCCGGCGCGGCACCGGCGAGGCCCTGCGCGCGCTGGCGAGCCTGGCCGCGAAGGAGGTGACCGTACGGGAGGACGGGCGGGAGCGTCGCATCCCGATCGACGCGCTCGTGGCGGGGCAGGAGTTCGTCGTACGTCCCGGCGAGCGCGTCGCCACCGACGGGGTGGTGGTCTCCGGGAGCTCGGCCCTGGACCTGTCGCTGGTCACCGGCGAGAGCGAACCCGTCGAAGTCGGCCCGGACCAGCCGGTGGTGGGCGCCGCCGTCAACGCCGGCGGGCTGCTCCTCGTACGGGCCACCGCGGTCGGCGCGGACACCCGGCTCGCCCGGATCACCCGGATGGTCACCGAGGCCCAGGCCGGCAAGGCGCGGGCGCAGCGGCTGGCCGACCGGGTGGCGGGGGTCTTCGTGCCGGTGATCCTGGCCCTGGCGGTCACGGTGCTCGGCTTCTGGCTCGGCGCCGGGGCGGACGCGCAGGGCGCCGTCACGGCCGCCGTGGCCGTCCTCGTCGTCGCCTGTCCGTGCGCCCGGGGACTGGCCACGCCCACCGCGCTGATGGCCGCCACCGGGCGCGGCGCGCAGCTCGGCATCCTGGTGAGCGGGCCGCAGGCGCTGGAAGCGCTGCGGCACGTCGACACCGTCGTCCTGGACAAGACCGGCACGCTCACCAGCGGGCACATGTCGGTCGTCGACGTCACGGTGGTCGGCGGCGGGCTGGGCCGGGAGGCCGTGCTGCGCTTGGCCGGGGCGGTGGAGCAGGGGTCGGAGCATCCGGTCGGCCGCGCCCTCGCCGCGTACGCGCGGCGCGCGCTGCCGGGGCACCCGCTCCCCGGGGTGACCGACTTCCTGGCCACTCCCGGGGTCGGCGTCACCGGTCTCGTGGACGGCCACCGCGTCGAACTGCGGGCCCCCGGCTTCGATCTGGCCCTCTCGCTGGACCGGGCGCGGGCCGGGGCGGAGGCGGCCGCGCTCACCCCGGTCCTGGTCCGGGTCGACGGCCTCGACGAGGCCCTCGTCGCCATCGGCGACGCCCTGCGCCCGGGGAGCGGGCGGGCCGTGGAGCGGCTGCGGGAGCTCGGCGTGGAACCGGTCCTGGCCACCGGCGACCACGAGACGGCCGCGCGCGCCGTCGCCGCGGAACTCGGCATCGCCGAGGTGTACGCCCGCTGCTCCCCGGAGGGCAAGGCCGTCCTGGTGGCGCGGCTGAGGTCGCAGGGGCGCCGGGTCGCGGTGATCGGGGACGGGGTGAACGACGCGGCGGCCCTGGCCGCGGCCGACCTCGGGATCGCGATGGGCAGCGGAACGGACGTGGCGATGGAGGCCGCGGACGTCACGCTGGTGCGCGGCGGGATCGAGGCGGTGGCCGACGCGGTCCTGCTCGCCCGGCGCACCCTGGCGACCATCCGCTCCAACCTCGTCTGGGCGTTCGGCTACAACGCGGTGACCGTGCCGCTGGCGGCGGTGGGCTGGCTGAACCCGATGGTCGCGGCCGCCGCGATGTCCGCCAGTTCGCTGCTGGTCGTCGGCAACAGCCTGCGGCTGCGCGGCCGGCGGGCCCTGCCGCGCCGGCGCGGGCCGTCCTCGTTCCGCGGAGCACGAAGGGACGTACGACGATGACCGGTTCCCCGTTCGCGGCGGTACGCGGGGCCTGGCTCCCCGGCCGGCGTCGGCTGCGCGAGGCGACGGTGTCCGTCCTCGCGCCGGTGACCGCGTGCCTGACCGCACTGGTCGGGCTGACGGCGTGGACCACGGCGGGGGCCGCGGGCAGCCCGCCCCGGATGGAGGTCGGCGTGGGGCGGGTCTTCCTGCCGCCGGCCGGCGGGGAGCGCGCCGCCGCGGCCTTCAGCATCTCGAACGTGGGCGGCGCCGACGACCAGCTGCTCTCCGTGACGTCGCCCGCGGTCGAGGACGCGGTGCTCGCCCGGCACGAGCGCGTGCGCGGGGCGGACGTGACGCGGCGGGCGGCCCGGGTCGAGATCCCGGCCGGGCGGCGCCTGGACATGACGCCGCGCACCGTGGACGTGACGGTGACGGTGAAGGACCGCCGGCAGGTGGGCGACGTCGTGCACTTCGTCCTGCACTTCCGCACCAGCGGAGCCGTTCCCGCCGTGGCGTTCGTGGTGCGGCCCGGCAGCTGAGCGGGCGGCGCCCGGCCGGTCGCGAACGGATCGGACGATCGGGGAACCCGGCGGGCCCGCCGTCCGACTACTGGGACGTGGGAGGGCGGGCATCCGCCCGGCCCACCCTGCTGCGGAGGATCGAGGGGCGTGTGATGGGCGGGCTGGATGTGCACATGCGGGAGGTGGCCTGCCGGCACGGCCGGGTGGAGGCCGTCGGGGACGTGGACCTGGAGATAGCCGCCGGTGAGCGCGTGGCCCTGACCGGGACCAACGGTTCGGGCAAGACCACCCTGCTGCGGGCGGTCCTCGGGCTGCACCGGCAGGTCACGGGTTCCATCCTGGTCGGCGGCCGGAGCACCCGCTCCCCCGCCGAGTGGGCCTGGCGACGGCGGGCCTGCGCCTGGATCCCGCAGAAGCCGGCCGCCGGCCGGTTCCCCCTGCTCGGCGCCGAGTTGCTGGCCAGCAGCGGCGCCGCCGCGGACGCGGCCGACGCAGCGGACCGGCTGGGGGTGGGGGCTCTGACCGGGCGTCCCCTGCACACGCTCTCCGGCGGCCAGTTGCAGCGCATGTACCTGGCCCGGGCGATCGGGTGCGTGGCCGCCGGGGCGGAGGTGCTCCTGGCGGACGAGCCGACCGCGGCCCTCGACTTCGACGGGCAGTCGGAGGCTGCCGACGTCCTCACCTCCCTGCCGGTGACGCTGGTGGTGGTAACGCACGACCGTGCGATGGCCGCCCGCTGCGACCGGGTCCTGGAGATGGCCGCGGGCCGGCTTCGGGAGGTGCGGTGACGCTGGCCGGCGCCGACCTCGGTGAGCTGCTCCGGCTGCTTCCCGTACAGCGGGCCGGGATCGCCCTGCTGCTGGCCGCGATCGGGCTGCCCGTCATCGGGGTGGTCATCGTCGGGCTCGACATCATGCCGGTCCGGTTCGCGATGATGCACGTCGCGCTGCTGGGCATCGCGGTGGGCCTGCTGACCGGGCTCGACCCGATGCTGTGCGCGCTGGTGGCGTGCGCCCTCGCCGGCGCCGGTGTCGCGCCGCTCGCCCGCAGCCCCGACGGGCTCTCGGGCGCGATGGGCCTGCTGATGAGCCTGGCGATCGCCGCGGCCCTCCTCCTGCTCGCCGTGTCGGGCGTCAACGCCTCCGGCGCGTTCGCGCTGCTCTGGGGGTCGATCCTGTCCGTGGGCACCCCCGATCTCGTGGTCCTGGGGCTGCTGGCCGTCCTCGTACCGGGCCTGTTCTGGTGGAGGCGGCGCGAGATCGGCCTGCTCCTGTACGACCGCGAGCTCGCCCAGTGCTCCGGCGTCCCGGTCCGGGCGCTGACCGCCGTGCTCCTGGTCCTGGTGGCCGTCGCGGTCGCCGGGGCGATCAAACTCACCGGGGCGCTGCTCGTCGACGCCCTGACCCTGCTTCCCGCACTCGCCGCGCGGCGCCTCGGCAGCTCGCTGGGGTCGATCACCCTCTGGGCCGTCGGCATCGGCGTGGTGGTCAACCTGACCGGCTTCCTGCTGGCCCTGTGGCTGGACTGGCCCCCCGGGCCGGTCCTCGTCCTGACGGCGGGGGCCCTGGTCCTCGCCGTCCATCTCGTCCCCGAACGGAGAATCACCTCATGGCGCGCACCGGCGTCCGCATCCCTTCCCTCCTCGCACTGAGTGCGGCCCTCCTCCTGACCGCCGGCTGCGGTGGCGCCGGCGCTTCCGACGCCGCTCCCGGCACGGCGTCCGACACTCCGGCCGCGAGCGGCGGCGCGCCGAAGAAGGACAAGCCCGTGGTGGTCGTCACGACGACCTGGGAGGGCGCCTTCGCCAAGGCCGCCGGCGCCGAGGACGTCAAGGTGATCGTGCCGCAGTCCGTGCACCACGCCCCCGACTACGACCCGAAGCCCTCGGACCTCGCGGCCGTCGCCAAGGCCGACTTCGTGCTGTACGCGCCCTTCGAGCCGTACGCCGCGAAGATCAAGGAGGCGGCGGGGTCCAGGGCCGAGCTCGTCGAGGTGAACCTCGACAACGATCCCGAGAAGGTGAACGCCGAGGTCGCCAAGCTGGGCGCGCTCTTCGGGACCGAGGAGGCCGCCGCCCGGTGGAAGACCGGCTTCGACACCGAGTACGCGAAGCTGAACACGGAACTGCGGGCCGCCTGGCCGGGCGGCACGGCCCCCACCGTCGTGACGCAGGTGTTCACCGCGTGGGCGGCGAAGCTCGCGGGCGCCACCACCGTGGGGACGTTCGGGCCCGAGGCCGTGACCCCGGCGCAGCTCGCCGAGCTGTCGGCGAAGAAGCCGGCGCTCGTCCTGGACAACGCGCACATGTCGACCGGTACGGTGCTGCCCGACACGGGCGCCCGACAACTGAAGATCGTGAACTACCCGGGTGACGACCTCGACCTGCTGCCCGTCTACCGCAACGCGGCGGCGGAGCTGAAGAAGGGCGCGGGCGCTCCCTGAGCGTTCCGCGCCCGGTGGGGGGCGTCCCGGACGGGTGAGGGGCCCGGCGGCATCGTGCCGCCGGGCCCCTTCGTCATCCGGCCTGGGCGAGCGGGGCGACGGCCACCGCTCCGGCCGCCGGCCGCCCGGGGGCCGCGGCGAGGCGCTCGCGCAGGGCCGCGCGGTCCGGCTTGCCCGCCGCCGTCAGCGGGAGTTCACCGAGGACGAGGAGCCGCTCGGGGTGCTTGCGCCGTTCCAGGCCGCGCCCCGCCAGGTGGGCGCCGAGGGACGCGAGGGTCGGGGGCCGGGAGCCCCGGGCCACGACGCAGGCCGCCAGCCGCTCCCCCATCAGCGGGTCGGGGACGCCGACGCAGACGACGTCGCGGACCTGGGGGTGGGCGGTGAGTTCGCGTTCCACTTCGGCGGGGCTGATGTTGGCGCCGCCGCGGATGACGATGTCCTTGAGGCGGCCCACGACGTGCAGGACGCTGTCGGCGTCGAGGTAGCCGAGGTCCCCGGTGCGGACCCAGCCGTCGGGCGTGCGGTAGCGGGCGTCCAGGTCGGGCGCGCCGACGTAGCACAGCGGGGTCATGGGGCCGCGCGAGATGATCTCGCCGATGTCTCCGTCGGGCAGCGGTTCGTGGGTGTCGGGGTCGGCGATGCGGATCTCGGCGACCCGCGGGTCGGGGTGGCCGGCGACGACGCCCGAACCGTCGGTCGGGGGAACGGTGTTGCCGAGCCCGGTGTGGCAGTTGACGCCGTCGGCGGACCCGTAGAGGTTCACCACCGGACACCCGAACGCCTTGGCCGCGGCGGCGGCCGTGGTCTCGTCGAGCGGCGCACCGCCGAGGACCAGGGCGGTGGGTGCGGGCAGGTCCTCGCGGGTCTCCTCCAGGCGTTCGAGGATCATGCGGATCATGGTGGGCACGCCGAGGACGTGCGTCGGCTCGTGCGCGCGCACCGCCGCGACCGCCGCCTCGGGCGTGAAGTGGTCGAGCAGGACGAGGGTGCCGCCGTGCCGGGCGAGGGTGACGGCGGTTCCGTTGGAACCGAAGGCCGAGGCCAGCGGTACGAGGAACAGGCAGCGCGGCGGGGTCCGGTCGGGCATGAGGGAGGCGAGGAAGTTGCCGCGCCCCCCGGCCAGCGCGTTGTGCGAGTACGCGATCATCTTCGGCTCGGCCTCGGAGCCGGAGGACACCAGGATCCGGGCCGCGCCGTCGGGGTCGGGCCGGGCGGGGACGAATCCGCCGGGGTCGCGGCGCATGAGCTCCGCCATCGGGACCGCTCCCCCGGGGGCGGTCCCGGGACCGGCGGCGATGACGTGGCGCAGGACCGGCAGGGCCGGCGCGAGGGTCAGCAGGTCGGCGGCGTGCCGGAAACCGCGGTGCTCGGTCGCGGCGATGACGGCGACGGCCCCGGCCCGGCGCAGCAGGCATTCGGCCTCCAGCGTGCCCCGGCCGACGGGGAAGGGGAGCGCGACGGCGCCGAGGGCCGCGAGTGCCAGGTCGGCGATGACGGCGCCGCGGTGGTTGGGGAGTTGTACGCCGACCACGTCGCCCGGGCCTATCCCGAGGTCTCTGAGGCCCGCGGCGAGACATCGCACCTTGCGGTCCAGCGCGGTGTAGCAGAGGGCGCCCTTGGCGTCGATGACGGCGGTGCGGTGCAGGTCGGCGATCTGGCGGGCCCGGAAGAGGCTGTAGAGGTCGAGGTCGGGGCAGGTGCCGTCGACCACCCAGGAGCGGCGGAGTTCGGCGGGCAGCAGGTCGTGCAGTTCGAGCCGGTCGGCGGTCATGCGAAGCTCCAGGGGTCGGGGACTGCGGGGGCGCCGTGCGCGTCGCGGCTGATCGAGCCGGCGAACCGCGGATCGTGGTGCAGGCCCGCGAGGTCGGTGGTGACGGCGGTGGCCGTCAGCCCGTGGTCGCGCAGCTGGGTCAGGGCGGCGGCGGTGCTCAGCTCGCGCAGGTCGTACGCGGCCGCGGCGGCGGCGCTCGCGTCGGCGGGGGCGATCCAGCCGTCGGCCGTCCTGAGCGGATGCCGGAACCCGGCCGGCCGGCGGGGGTTCTCGCCGCGCGCCGCCCGGCGCAGGGCGGGTGCGGTCAGCGTGTCGGCGGCCCCGAGGAGGGAGGAGTCCACGCGTACGCCCCGGCCGGTGCGTTCGCGCAGCAGGAGCCCGGCGAGGACGGCCTCGGCGCCGTGCAGGCCGCCGAGCACGTCGAGGAGGGTCATCAGCGAGGGCGCCGGGGGCTCGCCGTCCGGGCGGACGGCCTCGCCGACACCGGTGCGGGCCTGGACCATGAAGTCCGTCCCCATGGGGGCGTCGGGGAGGCGGCCGGCCCAGCCGCTGGTGTACGCGTAGACCAGCGCGGGGTTGGCGCGGGCCAGGTCGTCGGCGTCCAGGCCGAGTTCGGCGGCCTTGCCCGGCGCCCAGTTGTGCAGGAAGACGTCGGCCCGCGCGGCCATGTCCCGCAGCCGGTTCCGGTCGCGCCCGGACTTGATGTCGATCTCCACGGCCCGCTTGCCGCGGTTGAGGGCGAGCCAGCGCGCGGAGGTTCCCGAGCAGGCGGGCGGCATGCCCCGGAGCGGGTCGCCGCCCGGCGGTTCGATGCGGATGACGTCGGCCCCGAGGAGTCCCAGGAGGTGGGCGGCGAGCGGGGCCTGGATGCGCCGGCCGGCTTCCAGCACCGTCAGGCCGGCCAGCGGCCGGCGGGGGCCGGGCGGGGTTCCCGTACCCGCCGCGCGGGGAGATCCGGTGCCGGAGCCGAGGGGCTCCAGCGACCAGGGGGCCCGGCCGTCGTCCTCCCCGGCGCGCTCCGCGAGCGTCCGCAGGGGGCACACCTGGGCTCCGGCGAGGGCCGCCGCGCTGCTGATCCGCGCCATCGGGTGGGACCGGGTCACGCTGTGCAGGACGGCGGGGAAGGGGGCGCAGGCGGTGGCGTACCGGAACTGGAACGGCCGCCAGCCGGCCCGCAGCGCCTCGGGGGGTGCCTCCAGGGACCGCCAGAAGGCGGCCCAGGCAGCCGGGTCGAGGGTCTCCAGCTCGAAGAGGATGCCGTCGGCCGAGGTGAAGGGCGGTCCGCCCGCGACGAGTTCGGCGGCCTCCCCCTCGTCGGCTCCGGCGGCCGCGAGGTACTGGGACACGGCGAGCAGGCCCGCCCGGTCCGCGCCGGTGGCGACCGGGGCGGCCGTAGCGCCCCGGGCCTGTCCCACCAGCCCCGCGAGCAGACCCTGCACCGTCAGGACGGCGGTGGCCGTCGCCGCGTAGTCGGCGGCCAGGCCGCGCGGGCCGCCGTCCCGGCGGCCGTGCACGGTCATGACGCCGGTGGCGGCCTGGACGGTGGCCTCGTCGACGAGACCGCTCCCGGCGCGCCCCCAGGCGGCGGTCGCGCGGGCCGGTGCGAAGTCGCCGCCGGTGAGCGTGGCGACGGCCTCCGGGCCGTCCGGCGGGCCGGGGTGGTCCGTTCGTGCGCCGAGCAGGCGCAGGTGGTCGGCGACGACGTCCGCGATCTGCGGCGGCCCCGAGGTGTCGAAGCGCAGTGTGTCGAGCGGCCGGACCGTCTGCGTGGTGGCTGGTGACGCCATGCCTCTCCTCTCCTGGCGCGGCGGTGGCCGTCGCCCGGGTCTCGCGGAACTCGGGAACCCGGGCGCGTCCGCGCCCGACCAGTTCCACGGACAGACAGTCGGGCAGCCGTTCGCACGGGTTCCCGGGAACGAGGAGAAATCAGTGACGGACGCAGCAGCCCCGCCCGCAACCGACGTGGCGCCGAACGGAGTTCCGCTGCCGGAGGTCAGGGAGCGGATCGCCCGGTTCGTCGCGGACCGGGTGGTCCCCCGCGAGGCGGTGCTGGACGCCGGCGGGCCGGCCGCCGCCGCCGTACGGACCGCTCTGCGCGGCGCGGCCCGGGCGGAGGGACTGTGGGCACTGCCGCTTCCGGCCGAACTCGGCGGTGGCGGACTGGACTTCCGGGCGTACGCCGCGCTGGCCGAGGCGGAGGGCGCCAGCGACCACGGCCCCGCCGCGCTGGGCTCCGCCCCGCTGCTGGACGTCACGATGCTGGCCCGCCACGGGAGTCCGGCGGTGCGGGCGTACCTGGAGCCCCTCGTCTCGGGGGAGCTGCGCGCCTGTTACGCCATGACCGAGCCGGACGTCCCCGGCTCCGACCCGTTCCTGACCGCGACCCGGGCCGAGCCCCGGCCGGCCGGCGGCTGGCGCGTCACCGGCCGCAAGTGGTTCACCTCCGGCGCCGCCGACGCCGGCCTGGTGACCGTCATGGCCCGCACCGCGGGCGCTCCCGGCGACCGCCACGGGCTCTCCCTGCTGGTCGTCCCCACCCGCTCCCCCGGTTTCCGGGTGGTCCGGGAACTCCCCGTGTTCGGGGCCGCGGGCCAGTACGAGATCGAGCTCGACCGGGTCCAGGTGCCCGCCGACCACCTCCTCGGCGCGCCCGGTGACGCCCTGGACATCGCGGGCGGCCGGCTGCAGCTCGGCCGCACCCTGCGGTGCCTGCGCTGGCTGGGCCAGGCCCAGCGCGCCTTCGACCTCATGTGCGGGCGGGCCGCGACCCGGCGCGGCTCGCGCGGTCCGCTCGCCGACCACCAGCTGGTCCAGCAGCACGTCTTCGACGCCCTGCTCGCGCTGCGCACCACCCGTCCCCTCGTCCACGAGGCGGTCGCCCTGATCGCGTCGGGGCGGGACGCCCGTACCGAGGTGGGGCTCGCGAAGGTCGCGGCGGCGCGCATGCTCCAGCAGGTCGCCGACTCCGCGATCCAGGTGCACGGCGCCGCCGGGCTCGGACCGGACACCCCGCTGCCCGCGCTCTTCCGCGGCGGCCGGGCCGCCCGGATCCTCGACGGCCCGGACGAACTGCACGTCACCTCCGTGGCGCGGCGCGTCCTGCGCGGCTACGGCGCCGGGGCGGCCCCGCGGCTGCGAGCGGGCGCAGGGCGGTGACCGTGAACGGGCGGGCGGGCGGGCGGGCGGGCGGGCGGGCGACCGTGAACGGGGCGGCGACCGTGCGTCGCCCCTCGGCCGTGAGCGGGCCCCGCTAGGCCGTGTCTTTCGGATCAGGGCGGATCAGCCCGGGGTGTCCGGTGCCGTGCGTCGCAAGGCCGAGGAGGGAGTCGACGTGGTGTGTCGGCGA
>NZ_JBVJGW010000030.1:0-87196 GCF_055587105.1 Streptomyces sp. NPDC048461
CAGGGGATTGCGGATCGGAGCGGCCGCACCACGCTGTGCACCCGCGCATCACCCCGGGAAGGCTAGCGAGCCGAACGCCTCCCGACCATGCCGCCTCGGCCCCCCCCCCCCCCCCCCCCCCCCCCCCCCCCCCCCCCCGCCGGGCCCCCCCCCCCCCCCCCCCCCCCGCGCCAGGACAGTTAGGACCGTCACGGACATGACCGAGATCCCGTTGTCGTTCGCCCAGCGCCGGCTGTGGTTCCTGGGCCGGCTGCACGGCCCGTCGGCCGCGTACAACGCCCCCGTGGTGCTGCACCTGGACGGGGAGCCCGACGCCGGAGCCCTCCGCGAGGCGCTGGCCGACGTGGTGGAGCGGCACGAGGTGCTGCGCACCGTCCTGCCGGCCGGGCCCGACGCCGAGCCGTACCAGCGGGTGCTGGCCGCGGCCGCCGTCCCCGGGCTGACCAGCGCGGTGTGCGCGCCGGGCGAAGTGGACGCGGCCGTCACCGCGTTCACCCGGCAGGCGATCGACATCACCGCCGAGCCGCCCCTGCGGGCCCGGCTGTTGCTCCCGGGTGACGGGACCTCGGTACTGGTACTGCTGATCCACCACGTCGCCACCGACGGCTGGTCCGTACGCCCCCTGCTGCGCGACCTGTCCCTGGCGTACACGGCCCGGCTGTCGGGCCGGGCCCCGGAGCAGGAGCCGCTGCCGGTCCAGTACGCGGACTACGGCGTGTGGCAGCACGAGCTGCTGGGCGACCCCGCCGACCCGGAGAGCCTGGCGCACGAGCAGACCGAGCACTGGCGGGGCGTCCTGGCCGGGGCCCCGGCCCTGATCGGCCTGCCCGCCGACCGGCCGCGCCCCGCGGAGCCCTCGGGCCGGGGGGCCACCGTGACGGCCCGGCTGGACGCGGCGGGCCACCGCGGGCTGCTCGCCCTGGCCCGGGGCCGGCGGGCCAGCCTGACGATGGCGGCCCGGGCCGCGCTGGCGGCGGCGCTGTCCGCCGCCGGGGCCGGCGAGGACGTGGTGATCGGGGCGCCGGTCGCGGGCCGGCCCGACGAGGACCTGTACGACCTGGTCGGGTTCTTCGTCAACTCCCTGGCGCTGCGCACCGACCTGTCGGGCGACCCGGCGGTCGGGGAGCTGCTGGACCGGGTCCGGGAGGCGGACCTCGCGGCGTACGAGCACCAGGAGCTCCCCTTCGACCTGCTGGTGGAGCGGCTCGCGCCGGAACGGGCCCTGGGGCACCACCCTTTCTTCCAGGTGATGCTGACCGTGGACGCGGGCAGCGGGCCGGCCGCGCCGGTGGAGCTGGGCGGCGGGATCGGCGGCCGGCTCGCGGACGTGGGGCTCGACGCCGCCAAGTTCGACCTGACCTGGTACTGCGCGGAACGGCACACCCCGCAGGGGCGGCCGGACGGGATCGACATCGCCCTCCAGTACGCGGTGGACCTCTTCGACGAGGCGACGGCGCGGCTCCTGCTGGAGGTGTACGTACGAGCCCTGGCGGGCTTCGCCGGCGGCCCGGAACGGCGGCTCGGCGAACTCGCGCTGGTGACCGCGGAGGAAGCGCGCGGGCTCGCCGGGCGCCGGGCGGCCGTACCGGTCGGGGCCGGAACCGCCCCGGAGGCCGCCGGGCCCGTCCGGCGGGACGTCCTGTCGCCGCGCGAGGAGATCCTGTGCGGGCTGTTCGCGGAGGTGCTGAACCGCGAGACGGTCGCCCCGGACGCCAACTTCTTCAAGTCGGGCGGGCATTCGCTGCTGGCCGGGAAGCTCGTCAACCGGATCCGGGGCGCGCTCGGGCTGGAGCTGGGCATGCGCGACCTGTTCCTGGCCCCGACGCCGACCGCCCTGCACCGGCGCCTCTCCGCCGCACCGGGCGGCGCGGCGACGGCCCGGCCGGCGCTGGCGCCCGCGGCGCCGCGACCCCCGCTGCTGCCCCTGTCGGCGGCGCAACGCGCCCTGTGGCTCCTGGACCGGATCGAGGGTCCGTCGGCCACCTACAACGCCCCCCTCGTGCTGCGGCTGGAGCGGGAGCCGGACCGGGCGGCGCTCACCCGGGCGCTGGCGGACGTGGCGGAGCGGCACGAGGTGCTGCGCACGGTGTACGGGGCCGAGGGCGGCGAACCGTACCAGCGGGTGCTGCCCGCGGCCGGGGAACCGCTGGAGGTGGAAGCGTGCGCCCCGGACGCCCTGGAGTCGCTGGTCTCCCGATTCGCCCGGGAGCCCTTCGACCTCGCCGCCCGGCCGCCGCTGCGGGCCCGGCTGTTCCTGCCGGGTGACGGCGGCTGCGTCCTGACGTTGCTGGTGCACCACATCGCGACCGACGGCTGGTCGATCGCGCCGCTGCTGCGGGACCTGGACGAGGCGTACGCGGCCCGGTGCGCGGGCCGCGCGCCGCAGTGGCGGGCGCTGCCGGTGCAGTACGCGGACTACGCCCTGTGGCAGCGCGACCTGCTGGCGGACCCGGACCGGCTGCTGGGGTTCTGGCGGACGGCGCTGGAGGGAATGCCGGCCCGGACGGCGCTGCCCGCGGACCGGCCGCGCCCCGCCGAGCCCTCGGGTCGGGCGGTGACGGTGTCGGCGGACCTCGACGCGGTCGCGCACCGGGCGCTGCTCGGGCTGGCCCGCGGCCGGCGCGCCAGCCTGTTCATGGTGGCGCGGGCGGCCCTGTCCGCGGCCCTGTCGGCGACCGGCGCCGGGCAGGACCTGGCCATCGGCACCCCGGTGGCGGGCCGCCCCGACCAGGACCTGCACGATCTCGTGGGCTGCTTCGTCAACTCCCTCGTGCTGCGCACCGACCTGTCCGGCGACCCGGAGGTCGGGCGGCTCGTCGAACGGGTGCGGGACGCCGACCTGGCCGCCTTCGACCACCAGGACCTGCCCTTCGACGTCCTGGTGGAGAAGCTCGGCGAACCGGGACGTGCCCTGGGCGAGCACCCGTTCTTCCAGGTGATGCTGACCGTGCAGGAGGCGGCCGACGACCGGATGCGCCTCGGCGGCATCCCCGGGCGGGCCACCAGCACGGACCTGGGCGCCGCGAAGTTCGACCTCGCCTTCCACTGCGCCGAGCGGCGGGGCGCGGACGGCGGCCCGGACGGGCTGGACGTGCACGTGCAGTACGCCGAGGACCTGTTCGACGGGGAGACGGCGCGGCTGCTGCTGGAGGTGTACGTACGGGCGCTGCGCGCCTTCGCGGACTCCCCCGGGGCCCGGCTGGGCGAACTGGCGCTGGTGACGGGAGAGCAGGAGCAGGAGCTGGCCCGGCGCCGGGAGCGCCGCGAGCAGCTCGCGGCCGCGGGGGCCGCCGCGGCGGCGCAGGCGCCGGCGGGGTCGGCCGCGGCCGGGCTCTCGCCGCGGGAGGAGATCCTGTGCGGGCTGTTCGCACAGGCGCTGGGGCGGGAGCGGATGGCCGCCGACGCCAACTTCTTCAAGTCCGGCGGGCATTCGCTGCTGGCCAGCAAGCTCGTCAACCGGATCCGGAGCGTGCTCGGCGTGGAGGCCGGCATCCGGGACCTGTTCCTGGCTCCGACGGCGACGGCCCTGCACCGGCGGCTGGGAACGGCCTCCGCGGATTCCCGGCCCGCGCTGACGGCAGTGCCGCGGCGGCCCGAGCGGCTGCCGGTGTCGTACGCGCAGCGCCGGCTGTGGTTCGTCGACCAGCTGGAGGGGCCCTCCCCCGCGTACAACATCGCGTTGGTGCGGCAGCTGGACCGGCCGCTGGACCCGGCCGTGCTCACCGAGGCGCTGGCGGACGTCGCGGAGCGGCACGAGGTGCTGCGCACGGTGTACGGGACCGAGGGCGGCGAACCGTACCAGCGGGTGCTGGAGCGCGCCCGGCCGCAGCTGGAGCTGGCCCGCCCGGACGACGTGGCGGCGGCCGTGGACGAGGCGGCCCGGCACGTCTTCGACCTGACGCGGGACCTGCCGCTGCGGGCCTGGCTGTTCCTGCCGGACGGCGGGGGCCCGCAGACGCTGGTCCTGCTGCTGCACCACATCGCGGCCGACGGCTGGTCCACCGGGACCCTGCTCGCCGACCTGTCCGAGGCCTACGGGACCCGGCGGGACGGGCACGCGCCCGGCTGGCAGCCGCTGCCGGTGCAGTACGCCGACTACACGCTGTGGCAGCGCGAGCTCCTCGCCGGGTCCGGTCCCGAACTGGACTTCTGGCAGCGGACGCTGACGGGGCTGGCGCCCCTGATCGACCTGCCGACGGACCGGCACCGGCCGGCCGAGCCCTCGGGGCGCGGCGCGCTGACGGGGTTCGCGGTGTCCCCGGAGGCGCACCGGCGCCTGGTCCGGATCGCGCACGCGCAGGGGGCCACCCTGTTCATGGTGGTGCAGGCGGCGCTGGCCGCGGCCCTGACGCGGGTCGGCGCGGGCACGGACCTCGCGCTGGGCACCACGGTGGCCGGGCGGGGCGACGACGCCCTGTCGGGGCTGGTGGGCTTCTTCGTGAACACCCTGGTCCTGCGCACCGACACGGGCGGGGACCCGACGTTCGAGGAGCTCGTGGGAAGGGTCCGGGAGGCCGATCTGGCGGCGTACGCGCACCAGGACCTGCCGTTCGACCGGCTGGTGGAGCACCTCAACCCGCACCGGTCCGCGGCCCACCACCCGCTGGTGCAGGTGATGCTCCAGGTGAACCCGGCGGACGGGGCCGGGACCTGCGCGGGACCGCTGGCGGGTACGGAGCTCCCGTACGGGTCGGACACGGCCAAGGCGGACCTGACGTTCGCCCTGACGGAACGCGCGGACGGCGGCCTGTCCGGGGTGCTGGAGTACGCCACCGACCTGTACGGGGAGGCCGGCGCACAGCGGCTGGCCGGGCTCCTGGTCGCGGCGCTGGAGCTGTTCGCCGCCGACCCGGGGCAGCGCGTCGGCGACCTGCCGGCGCCCGCCGACCGGCGGGGCGGACGTCCGGTCGTCGGCGGCTACCGGATCGACCTCGACCACGTCGCGGCGGTCCTGGCGGAGCACCCGGCGGTGGGCCGGGCCCGGGCCCGGGTGGTGGACGGCCGGCTGGTCGCCGAGGTGCTGAACCGGCCGACGGTGGCCGGGGAGGCCGGGGTGGCGGCCCTGCAGGAGTGGGCGGCCGAGCGGCTGCCGGAGTACGCGGTCCCGTCGTCGGTGCGGCTGCTGTCGGGAGCGCCGTCCGCCCCGGAGCCCGCCGCGCCGCCCGAGGCCTCCGCCGCCGGCTCCCGTGGGGACGACGCGTTGGCGGCGGCCGTGCTGCGGCTGTTCGCGGAGGTGCTGGAGCGGGGCCGGCTCGGCCCGGACGACAACTTCTTCAAGTCCGGCGGGCATTCGCTGCTGGCGGTGCGGCTGGTGAACCGGGTCAAGGCGGAACTGGGCCGCGAGCTCACCCTGCGCGAGGTGTTCCGCCACCCGACCCCGGCCCGGCTGGCGGCGCTCCTGGCGTCGGCGGCCCCGACGCCGCCGACGCCTCCCCCGGCGCTGCGCCGCCGTACGCGCGCGGGCTCCCGGGTCCGCCAGCCGTAGGCGGCCCCCGCCGGCTCCTGACGGGGAGAACCGGGGTGCCGCCGGGCCCTGCCGGGTACCGCCGGGGTCCTGGCCGGTACTGCCCGGGCCCCGCCGAGTACCGATCGGGCCCCGCCGGGCCGGAGGCCGTCCGTCCCGCGTCACCGCGGGGCGGACGGCCTTTTCGCGTCCGCGCCCCCGGACGGGCGGGTGCCCCCGGACCCGGGCCCCGTCGCGCCCGCCTCCCCCGCGCGCCCGCCTCCCCCGCGGCGGCAGCCGGGTGCGGCAGCCGGGTGCGGCGGAAGCTGCCGCGGGGACTGCCGACCGGTGCCGGGCCGGGTGCCTAGCGTGTGGGTCACGGAGTCCCCTCCGCACCCCACCCCTCGCCTGGAGGCCCCGCGATGCCCTCGACCGCCCCCACCGCCTCCGCCGTCCTGGACGGCGGCCCGGCGATCACCCCGGCGCCCCGCGTGCTCGACCGGATCGACGCACGGGTCGCCGCCGGTCCCGAGCGGACCGCGCTGGTCGACGGTGAGCGGAGGATGACGTACGGCCAGCTGGCCCTCGCCGTGGCGTTCCGGGCCGAGGAGCTGGCGGCCGAGGGGGCGGGCCCCGGCCGGCTGGTGGCCGTGTACCGGCCGCGCGGGATCGACGCGGTCGTGGGGCTGCTGGCCGCCCTGCGGACCGGCGCCGCCTACCTTCCGCTGGACCCGGCCGCTCCGGCCTCCCGTACGGCGGCGATCCTGGCCGACTGCGCCGGACAGGACGTGCGGCCGGTGGCCGGCGAGTTCGTGCTCCCCGGGCCCGGTGTGCCGGCGGACACCGCGTACGTCATCTACACCTCCGGTTCCACCGGCACCCCGAACGGCGTGGCCGTCGGGCAGGACGCGCTCGCCCACTTCGCGGCCGGCGCGACCGTCCGCTACGGGATCACGGCCGAGGACCGGGTCCTGCAGTTCGCCCCCCTGCACTTCGACGCGAGCGTCGAGGAGGTCTTCCTGACCCTGGGCGCCGGCGCCGCGCTGATCCTGCGCGACGAGGAGATGCTGGACGTGCCCGGCCTGCTGGCGGGATGCGCCGCGCACGGGGTGACCGTACTGGACCTGCCCACCGCCTACTGGCACGAGCTGGCGCACGCGCTCTCGGCCGGCGTCGCCGAACTCCCGGACTCCGTCCGCACGGTGGTCATCGGCGGCGAGGCCGCGCTGCCGGAACGGGTGGCGCAGTGGTGCCGGGCCGTGGACCCCGACCGGGTGCGGCTGCTGAACACGTACGGGCCGACCGAGGCCACCGTCGTCGCGACCGTCGCCGACCTGTCCCGGCACCCTGGCGGCCCGGTGCCCATCGGCGAGCCGCTGCCGGGGGTGCGGGCCGCCGTGGTCGACGGCGAACTCTGGCTGCTCGGCGGGGGCCTGGCCCTGGGCTACCTCGGGCGGCCCGAGCTGACCGGGCGGCGCTTCTCGGCGCTGGGCCCGGAGCGCGCGTACCGGACCGGCGACGTGGTGTTCGTACGGCCCGACGGGCAGCTGGGCTTCCGGGGGCGCGCCGACGACGAAGTCAAGATCAACGGCCACCGGGTGGACCCCGCCTCCGTGGAGTCCGTGCTCACCGCGCACCCCGGGGTCCGCGAGGCGGCCGTGGTGCCCCTGGAGACCCCGGACGGGACGAAGCGGCTGGCCGCCTTCGTGGTCGCCGACGACGGCGTCGGTGCCGATGAGCTGCGGGCCCGCGCCCGGGCCGAACTGCCCGCCGCCGCCGTGCCGTCCACCGTGACCCTGCTGGCCGCGCTGCCCCGCACCTCCTCCGGCAAGATCGACCGCAAGCTGCTGCGCGCGCCCGTCCGGGCGGCCGCCGCCGACGCGGTCTTCGACGGTTCGGTGCTGCCGGCCGAGGACCGGATCCCGCTGTCCTTCGCGCAGCGCCGGCTGTGGTTCCTGGCCGGGCTGGAGGGCCCGTCGACCACCTACAACCTGCCGCTCATCCTGCGCCTGGACGCGGTCCCGGACCGGGCCGCGCTGGCCGCCGCCCTCGCCGACGTCGTGGACCGGCACGAGGTGCTGCGCACCGTGTACCCGGCCGTGGACGCGGAGCCGTACCAGCACGTCCTGGCGGCGCCCCCGGTCCCGCTGCCGGTGCAGGAGTGCCGGCCGGACGAACTCGACTCCCTGGTGGCCGAGTTCACCGCGGGCACCTTCGACCTGGCCGTCCAGCTCCCGATCCGGGCCCGGCTGTTCACGACCGGGGACGGCAGCGCCACCCTCGCGCTGCTCACCCACCACATCGCCACCGACGGCTGGTCGGTGGGCCCGCTGCTGCGCGACCTGGGCGAGGCGTACGCGGCCCGGCTGGCCGGCGGGGCACCCGACTGGGAGCCGCTGCCGGTCCAGTACGCCGACTACACGCTGTGGCAGCACGAGCTCCTGGAACGTCCGGACGCCCCGCTCGACCACTGGCGGGCGGCCCTGGAGGGGATGCCGACCGTACTGGACCTGCCCGCCGACCGGCCGCGGCCCGCCGAGCCGACCGGGCGGGGGGACAGCCTGACCGCCACGCTGGACGCGGAGGCGTTCGGCCGGCTCGCCGCCCTCGCCGAGGAGCGCGGGGCCAGCCTCCTGATGGTGCTCCAGCCGGCCCTCGCGCAGGCGCTGGCCGCCGTCGGCGCCGGAACGGACATCGCGATCGGCACCCCGGTCGCGGGGCGCGGGGACGAGGCCCTGGACGGCCTGGTCGGCTTCTTCGTGAACACCCTCGTGCTGCGCACCGACGTGTCCGGCGACGCCCCGTACGCGGAGCTGGTGGACCGGGCCCGGGACGCCGACCTGGCCGCGTACGCCCACCAGGAGCTGCCGTTCGACCTGCTGGTGGAGCACCTGGCCCCGGAGCGCGCGCTCGCCGTCAACCCGTTCTTCCAGGTGATGCTGACCGCGCAGGAGCAGGAGGACGGCGGGGCCCTCTCCCTCGGCGGCGGACTCACCGGGCGCTTCGCCGAAACCGGCCTGGAGGCGGCCAAGTTCGACCTGAGCGCCTCGTGCGTGGTCCTGCCCGGAGGCGGGCTGGAGGTGTGGTGGCAGTACGCGGTGGACCTCTTCGACCGGGACACCGCGCAGCTGCTGCTGGACGTGTTCGTACGCGCCCTCGTGCGGGCGGCGGCCGACCCCGGCGGGCCGCCCTCCGCACGGCCCCTGCTCGGCGAGGCGGAACGGGCGGGGATCGCGGAGCGCAGGGCCCGCCTCGCCGCGGCCCGCGAGGCGGCGGCCTCGGCGGCCGCGGCCGCGCCGCCCGCACCGCGCTCCCCGGCCGAGGACGTGCTGCGCACCCTGTTCGCCGAGGTGATCGGCATCGACCGGGTGGGGCCGGACGACAACTTCTTCTCGGTCGGCGGCCATTCCATGATGGGCGTGCGGCTGGTGAACCGGATCCGGGCCGTGCTCGGCCTGGAGGCGCGCATCCGCGACCTGTTCCTCGCCCCGACTCCGGCCGGGCTGGCCGTCCGGCTGACGCGGGACGGCGCCGCGTCCGGGCGGGCCGCGCTGGTCCCGGTCCCGCCGTCGGAGCGGCCGGAGCCGGTTCCGCTGTCGTACGCGCAGCGGCGGCTGTGGTTCGTCGACCAGCTGGAGGGTCCGAGCCGTTCCTACACCATCCCCTTCGCGCTGCGCCTGGACCGTCCGCTGGACCCGGCCGTGCTGGCCGAGGCCCTCGCCGACGTCGCCGACCGGCACGAGGTGCTGCGCACCGTGTACCCGGCGGTCGACGGGCAGCCGTACCAGCGGGTGCTGGACGCGGCGCGGCCGGTGCTGGAGCGGGTCACGACCGGCCCGGACCGGATCGACGCGGCCGTGGACGCGGCGGCCGGGCACGTCTTCGACCTGTCGGCGGAACTGCCCTTCCGGGCGGCGCTGATCGATGTCGCGGACGCCGCCGGCGCCCGGGACGCGGCGGCTGCCGACGCGGGCGCAGCGGAGGCGGGCGCCCCGGCCACGGACGGGGGCGGCGGGCAGGTGCTGGTGCTGCTCGTGCACCACATCGCCGCCGACGGCTGGTCCACGGGGCCGCTGCTGGCCGATCTGGCGACCGCCTACGGGGCCAGGCTGGACGGCCGCGCCCCCGGCTGGCGGCCGCTGCCCGTGCAGTACACCGACTACACCCTGTGGGAACGGGCCGCCCTCGACGGCGAGGCCGCCGCCGGACACATCGCCTTCTGGAAGCGGACGCTGGCCGACGCGCCCCCGGTGCTCTCGCTCACCGCCGCCCGCACCCGGCCCGCCGAGGCCTCGCACCGGGGCGCCGCGACCCCGCTGGACCTGGACGCCGCCACGCACGCCCGGCTGGAGCGCCTGGCGCTGGACCACGGCGCGACCCTGTTCATGGTGGTGCAGGCGGCCCTGGCGGCCACCCTGACCCGGCACGGCGCCGGTACCGACCTGCCGCTGGGCACGGTGACCGCCGGGCGGGACGACGAGGCCCTGGACGACCTGGTCGGCTTCTTCGTGAACACCCTGGCCCTGCGCTGCGACACCTCCGGCGACCCCCGGTTCGACGAACTCCTGGAGCGGGTGCGGGACACCGACCTCGCCGCGTACGCCCATCAGGACCTCCCGTTCGACCTGGTCGTGGAGCAGCTCAACCCGGTTCGCTCCACCGCCCACCACCCGCTGGTCCAGGCCGTGGTCCAGGTCCACCCGGCCGAACCGCAGACTCCGCCGGGGACGGCCCTGGCGGGAACCCCGCTCGGCTCGGCGTCGGGGTTCACGAAGTTCGACCTGACCGTGTCGCTACGCGAGTCGCGGTCCGCGGACGGGGCCCCGGCCGGGCTGGCCGGCGTACTGGAGTACGCGACGGACCTCTACGACGGGGCGACCGCCGCGCAGCTGGCCGCGCACCTGGCGCGCACCCTGCGGGCGGTGGCCGAGGACCCCGGTCAGCGCATCGGGGACATCCGGCTCCTCTCCGCGGAGGAGGAGTTCCGCCTGGTCACCGAGTACAACGACACGGCGACGCCGCGGGCCGGGTGCGGGCTGGTGCACGAGCGGTTCGCCGCGCAGGCCCGCCGCACCCCGGGCCGGATCGCCGTGTCGTACGAGGAGGAGACGCTCACCTACGCGGCGCTGGACGGCCGGGCCAACGCCCTCGCCCACCGGCTGCTCGCGGCGGGCGTGGGCCGGGACGGGGCCGTGGGCGTCCTGATGGACCGGACCCCGCAGCTGCTGGTGTCCCTGCTGGCGGTGCTCAAGTGCGGGGCCGCGTACGTGCCGCTGGACCCGCGGCTGCCCGACACCCGGGTCCGCATGATCATGGAGGACGTGGCGGCGGAGGTCCTGCTGACGCAGCGCGAGCACCTCGGCAAGGAGGCGGTGCGCCGGGAGGAGCTGGCCGGGGTCCGCGTGCTGGCCGTGGACGCGCCGGAGACGGGAGGGGCGCTGCCCGACCTCTCGGATCCGGGGGTCGCCGTCGGCGAGGACGCCCTGACGTACGTGATGTTCACCTCCGGCTCCACCGGCCGGCCCAAGGGCGTCGGCGTCACCCACCGCAACGTGGTGGAGCTGGTGACGGACCGCTGCTGGAACCGGACCCACCACCGCAGGATGCTGGTCCACTCGGCGATCGGCTTCGACGCCTCGACGTACGAGCTGTGGGTGCCGCTGCTGAACGGCGGCGGGCTGGTCATCGCGCCGGGGGACGGCACCGACGTCGCCGAGCTCGACCACACCATCCGCACCTACGACGTCAGCGCCGCCTACTTCACCATGGGCCTCTTCCACATCATGGCGGACGAGGGCCTGGACACCCTCAAGCTCCTCGACGAGGTGTGGACCGGCGGCGACGTCGCCTCCCCCAGCGCCCTCCAACGGGTCCTGGACCACTGCCCCGACACGGTCCTGGTGCACTCCTACGGGCCCACCGAGACCACCTTCGCCTCCCACCAGCAGCGCATCCCGGCGGGGCAGCGCACGCTCCCCGGCGTCTACCTGGGCGCGGCCCTGGACAACACCCGGGTGCACGTCCTGGACGCGCGGCTGCGGCCGGTGCCGATCGGGGTGGCCGGCGAGATGTACATCGCCGGGACCCAGGTGGCGCGCGGCTACCTCGGCCGGCCGGGGCTGACCGCCGAGCGGTTCGTCGCCGACCCGTTCGGCGCGGACGGCGGCCGGATGTACCGTACCGGCGACCTGGTGCACTGGACCCCGGACGGTGAACTGCGGTTCATCGGGCGGGCCGACGGCCAGATCAAGCTCCGCGGCTTCCGGATCGAGCCCGGGGAGATCGAGGAGACCCTGGCCCGCCATCCGGGCGTCGGCCAGGTCGCGGTGGTCGTCTTCGAGGACGGCCCGGGCGGCAAGCGGCTGGTCGCGTACGCCGTACCGCGCGCCGGCCACGGCCTGACCGGCGAGGAGCTGCTGCGCTGGGCGGCGGGCGAACTCCCCGAGCACATGGTGCCGTCGGCGGCGGTGCTGCTCGACACGATCCCGCTGACGGTGAACGGCAAACCGGACCGCAAGGCGCTGCCCGCGCCCGCCGTCGCCGTACGCCCCTCCGGCCGGCCCCCTCGGACGCCGCGCGAGGAGGTCCTGTGCGGGCTGTTCGCCGAGGTCCTGGGCGTGGAAGGGGTCGGCATCGACGACAACTTCTTCGGACTGGGCGGGCATTCGCTCCTCGGAGTGCGCCTGGTCAGCCGGATGCGGACCGTACTGGGCCTGGAGCGCGGGGTGCGCGACCTGTTCCGCACCCCGACGGTCGCGGGCCTGCTGCGCGACGAGCCGACCGGCTTCGACCCGATGGGGGTGCTGCTGCCGCTGAGCACCCGCGGATCGCGGCCGCCCCTGTTCTGCGTGCACCCCGGGACCGGCGTGGGCTGGCCGTACGCGGGCCTGACCCGGCACCTGGGCCCGGACCAGCCGCTGTACGCGATCCAGGCCCGGGCGCTGAGCGAGCTGGGCCACTCCCCCGCGTCGGTCGAGGAGATGGTCGCGGACTACCTGCCGCTGATCCGCGAGGTCCAGCCGCACGGCCCGTACCGCTTCCTGGGCTGGTCCTTCGGCGGCACGGTCGCCCACGCGCTGGCCGTGCGGCTGGCGGAGCTGGGGGAACGCACCGACCTGCTGGCCATGATGGACGTGCACCTGCTGCCCACCGAGCCGGTGCGGCGCCGGATGACCCCGGCGCAGAAGCGGGACATGCTCGTCGGCGACGCCACCGACGAGCCGGCCGACGCCCCCTTCGACGTGGACGCGCTGATCGGCCTGGTGCGCCTGAAGGACCCGGTGCTCGGAGCCTTCTCGGACGCCGAGATCCGCTCCGTGATCGACGCCTCCGTCAACCACGCCGAAATCATGAACCTGTACGCCCCGCGTCCGGTCGCCACCGACATGCTCTTCCTGGCGGCGCTGGAGGACGGGGAAACGGAGAACACCCTCGCACAGCACTGGATTCCCTACGTGGAAGGCCGCGTGGAGAATCACCTCATCGGGGTCCCCCACACGAGAATGGGCGAACCCGAACCGCTTTCCCTGATCGGCCGTATTCTTTCCGAAAAGCTGAGGAGCCTGTCATGACCAATCCTTTCGACGACACCGAGGGCACGTTCCGCGTCGTGGTCAACGCCGAGGGCCAGCACGCCCTGTGGCCCGACTTCGCCGAGGTTCCCGCAGGCTGGGACACCGTCTGGGGTACGGGGACGCGCGCGGACGCCCTCGCGTACGTGGAGCTGAACTGGACGGACATCCGCCCGAAGAGCCTGGTCGCCCAATACGCCTGACCCTTCCGCCCGAATTCCGGAAGCCGTGTCCCGCAGCTGCGGGGCACGGCTTTTTGCATGTCCGGCCGGCGCCCGCGGGAATCCTTTCCTCATTCCGCCATCCTGCCGGTCCGACTGCCCCTCGCCGGGCGCCGGGCTTCCTATATTCTCCGTATGCGAAGAAGGAATGTGAACATCTTGCTGACGGGTACGGCTTCGGATTCCCACACCTGGAATCTCGTCTATCTGCAGCTGCTCCTGGAGGAGCTCGGGCACCCGGTCCGCAATCTGGGTCCCTGTGTCACGGACGAGCTGCTGACCGGAGCCTGCACGGCCGAGGAACCCGGTCTCGTGGTCATCAGCAGTGTGAACGGGCACGGCTACCGGGACGGCCTCAGCGCCGTGCGCGCGCTGCGCGGAGCCGGCTTCACCCTCCCGGTCGTCATCGGCGGCAAGCTCGGCGTGGCCGGCACGGCCGACCCCGAGCAGCGCCGTCGCCTCCTCGACGCCGGCTGCGACGCCGTCTTCGACGACGGCGACGTGGGCGCGCTGCGGACCTTCCTCACCTCGCTCGACGCCGCTGCCGCCGCTCAGGCCGTCGCATGACCGCCGCCACGCTCGCCGCACCGAACGTGGCCCCCCTGCCCGCACCACCGCCCTCCCCGTCCTTCGGTGCGTTCGTCGCCGAGGCCGCCGCCTCCGGGCAGCTCGTCGTGCAGCCCCGCATGGGCTTCGGCGACCCGCGCCGGATGCGGGCGGGGCTGGAGCGCACCAAGTCCGCCGTGGCCACCACCGTCGGCACCCTGACCATCGACAGCTACACCCGGGTCGGGGACCACGCCGCCGCGCGCGCCGCCCTCGCCGAGGGCGTGCCGCTCAACGGCTACCCGATCGCGACCCACTCCGCCGACCTGACCCGGAGGCTCCTGGCGGGCGTGCTGGACGCCGGGTTCCCCGTCCAGGTGCGGCACGGGTCCTCCCGGCCCGAGGCGATCGTCCGGGCTCTCGCCGCCGCCGGACTGGACGCCACCGAGGGCGGACCGGTCTCGTACTGCCTGCCCTACGGGCGCACCCCGCTCGCCGAGTCCGTGGACAACTGGGCGCGCTGCTGCGAGCTGCTGGCCACCCTGGTGCCCGCGGCGCGGACACCGCACCTGGAGAGCTTCGGCGGCTGCATGCTCGGCCAGCTCTGCCCGCCCGGACTGCTGGTGGCGATCAGCCTGCTGGAGGGGATGTTCTTCGTCCGGCACGGCATCCGCAGCGTGTCCCTCAGCTACGCGCAGCAGACCGACCCCGCGCAGGACGCGGAGGCCGTACGGGCGCTGCGCCGGCTGGCCGGCGAGTTCCTGCCCCCGGACGTGGACCGGCACGTCGTCCTCTACACGTACATGGGGGTCTTCCCGCACACCGAACGCGGGGCGACCCGGCTGCTGGAGGCCTCGGCGCGGCTCGCGGTGACGGCCGGGGCGCAGCGGCTGATCGTGAAGACCGCCGCCGAGGCCCACCGGATCCCGACGGTGCTGGAGAACGTACGGGCGCTGGAGACGGCCGCGGCCACCGCGGCGCTCACGGCGCCGCCGGGCGAACCGGCACAGCCGGCGGACAGCGAGGTGTACCGCGAGGCGCGGGCCTTCGTGGAGGCCGTGCTGGAGCTCGGCGAGGACCTGGGCCGGTCCCTGCGGACCGCGTTCGCGCGGGGCGTGCTGGACGTCCCGTACTGCCTGCACCCGGACAACGCGGGGCGCTCGCGCAGCTTCGTGGACGCGGCCGGCCGGCTGCGCTGGTCGGAGACCGGGGCCATGCCGGTGGCTCCGTACGCGCCCCCGGGCGGACGGGCGCTGGCGCCCGTGCGGTCGATGACCTCGGACGGGCTGCTGGTCGCCCTGGGCCGGGTCGCGCGGCGCTACGACGACGGGGCCGGCGACGGAGCCGGCGACGCATCCCGCGCCGGGACCGGCCCGGCCGCCGTTGCCGAAGCCGGCGGCGTGCGGAGTCCGGTGTGAACGGCGCCGCCGTCGCCCCGACGGCCGTGCCCGCTCCCCCTCCGGCCCAATCCCTGCCGGCCCGTCCCCCACCGCTTCCTGCCCCACCGCTCCCTGCTCCACCCCCACCGACCCGCAGACGAACAGGAGCCGACATGGACCTCCCGACCCCTCCCCCGCTGGCCGCACACCTGCGCTCGCCGCAGCTGCGGTCCGCGATGCTCGTCCAGCAGGAAGCCCTGCACGCCGCGCGGGAGTTCCTGCGCGGCGAGGGCTTCGTGGAACTGCTGCCCCCGCTGGTGGGCCCGGTCACCGATCCGGGCGGACGCGGCGCGAAGGCGCTGGACGTCGACTACTACGGACAGCCGTACAAGCTGATGACGAGCGCCATCCTCTACAAGCAGGCCTCGCTGCAGGGCTTTCCGCGCCTCTTCTACATCGCCCCGAACGTCCGGGTGGAGCCGCCGGAGACGGCGGCCACCGGCCGGCACCTGGTGGAGTTCCACCAGATCGACGTGGAACTGGCGGGCGGCAGCCGCGCCGACGTCCAGGAGCTGGCGGCCGGCCTGCTCACCAGCGTGGTCGACCACGTGTGGACGGCCGTTCCCGAGGTGCTGCGCGAACTGGGCCGGGACGAGCTGGACTTCGCGGAGCTGCGGTCGGGGAAGTTCGACTCCTGCACGCACGGAGAGGCGGTGGCGCGGCTGATCGGCCGGGGCCATCCGCAGAGCCCGGACGCGGAGATCGACTGGGCGGGCGAAAAGGTCCTCTCGCTGGAGGCCGACCGCCCCTTCTTCATCAACGACTACCCCAAGGGTTCGCGCGGCTTCTACGACCGCGAGGACCCGGAACGCCCGGGCGTGCTGCGCAACTTCGACCTGATCGCGCACGGCGGCTTCGGCGAGCTGGTCAGCGGAAGCGAGCGCGAGTCCGGCTACGCGGCGATCGTGACCCGGATGCGGGAGAGCGGGGAGAACCCGGCCAAGTACGCCTGGTACCTGGAGATGGCCCGCGAGGGCATCGAGCCCAGCGCCGGCTTCGGGATGGGCCTGCAGCGCCTCGTCCGGTTCCTGACCGGGCTGGACGCGCTCTGGCAGGTCAGCGCCTACCCGAAGCTGCCGGGGGTGATCGCGCCGTGAGCGGGCTGGGTGCTCCGGGGTTCCCGGAGCGGGCGGTACGGGCCCGGGCCCGGGCGGGGACCGCCGAGGTCTTCCCGGCGGCGGACGCCTACGGGGCGGAGCTGTTCGGGGCGGGCGGCGCGCGGGGGCCGGCCGGCGACGGGGGCGCGGACGCGCCCGGCGCGCCGGACGCACTGGACGCGCTGCGGATCGCGCCGCCGGTCTTCATGCCGCGGCGGCTGGAGAAACTGATCGACCTGGGCCGCGAGCCCTCGTACGAGGACGTCGACCTGCACACCTCGGTCGGCGGCTTCGCCGCCCGGCTCCCGCTGTACCTGTCCGCGTTCGGGTCCACCCGGGCCGGCAGCGGGGACCTCGGGGTGGCGGCGGGCCGGCAGGCGGCCCGGCTCGGCATCCCGATGGTGATCGGCGAGAACATGGTGCCGGTGCACGGGTACGCCCGGGGCGGCGCGGACGGCGCCTCCCGCTCGGCGCTGCTGGAGCGCGTCGCGGCGTACGCGGAGGCCGTCCCGGACGGCACCGGCGGAGTCGTGGTCCAGCAGTCCACCGAGGACGCCGACTCCGAGGTGTGGAACCTCCTCTACAGCGACCCGGGGACCCGGGCGCTGCGGGACTCGGGACGGCTGGGCTTCGAGCTGAAGGTGGGCCAGGGCGCCAAGCCCGGGCTCGGCGGGATGACGGTGGTGGGCGCGGCCGAAGCGGACCGGCTGGCCGGCCGGTTCGCCGTACGGGACCTGCTGGGCGACGGGGCGGGGCGGCAGTTGCGCTGCGCGACGCCGGGCACGTTCACCGAGGAGATCGTCCGCCAGCAGCTGCGGTTCATGCGGAACAACTTCCCGCTGGCCCGCACCTGGGTGAAGTTCCACCCGGGCCGGGACATCGCGCGGGCCGCCGCGACCGCGTGGGCGGCGGGCGCCGACGCGGTCACGGTCGACGGCGCCGAGGGCGGCACCGGCTGGGCACCCCGGGTGTTCCTGGACCAGGTCGGGCTGCCGCTCGGGGAGTGCCTGCGCCGGATCGGCCGGCCGGGCGGGGACCTCCTCGCCACGGGGCGGATCTGGGAGGGCGGCCGCGCGGTACGGGCGCTCGCGCTCGGCGCGACGGCGGTGGGCCTGGGCCGGGCGGCGCTGCTGGCGGTGGACGAGGACGGCGAGGAGGGCCTGGTCCGCCTGGCGGACGCGCTGGCGCTGGAACTGCGGCTGCTGGTCAGCGCGGTCGGAAAGTACCGGGTCGCCGACCTGGACCCCGCGGACCTCTGGTCCCCGGACGCCCCGGTCCACGCGACGCCCGCGTCGGTCCCCCTCGGAAACCCGGCATGAACGCCCCGCGCCCCACCCCCGGCGCCCTCACCGACCGGCCCGCCCCGGGCACCCCGGACGGCACCGCGGAACCCACGCCGGGGAGGCCCGGTCCGGCAAGCGTCCCGGTCGGCGGTCATCGGCTCGACCGGCAGGCCGGACGGGAACCCACCCCGGCTTCCCGTCCGGCCCCCGCGGTCGGGTTGTCCGGCCCGGCGCCCGGCGCGCCTCCCGCACCGGGGCAGTACGACCCCGGCGCGGGCGGGGCGGCCCCGTCGGCCGTTCCGGGCCGGCCGGGCGGCCCGTGGGCCGCCGCCCCGCGCGGTGCCGGGCGGCGGGTCGGGCGGCGCGGGCCCGGCGGGCGCCGGGGACACGCCGCCTGCGTGCGCGGGCGGTTCCGGCTCTCGGAGGTCCCGGGGGTCACCGTGGGCCCCGTGCCCGGGACCGGCTCCGCCGCCGTGGCGGCCACGGCCGCGTACCGCGCCCTCGGCTCGGCCGGCCTCGGCCATCTCGGCGGCCGCCTGGAACTGCGCACCACCGGCGCCACCCCCCGGAGTTCCGACCTGGCGCGCGCCGCCCGCCGGGCCGTCGCCGCCGCCCTGGCCGGCCCCCACCACGTCTGACCCGCCCGGCGAATTGCCCCTCCCTCACCCCTCAGCCCTCGCAGAGAACAGGTGCACCATGGACACCCCCGCACAGCAGGCCGAACAACCGCAGGTCCCGAAGCCGCAGGCACAGGCTCCGGTCCAGTGGGGCCGGGTCGGCTCCCTCGTCGGCGGCCAGGCCGCCGTTCAGCTCGGCAGCTTCGCCCTGCTCATCGCCATGAACTGGACCGCCGTCGAACTCGGCGGCACCCGCGCGGTCACCCTGCTGATGCTCGCGGCGACCGTGCCCCGCGCCCTCATGCTGATCTTCGGCGGGGCCGTGGCCGACACCCTCGGCCCGCGCTTCGTCCTCCTGCGGACCACCGCCGCCCGCGTCGTCCTGCTCGCCGTCGGAGCCGTCGTCACCGCGACCTCGCACGAGCTGTGGCCGCTGGTGGTGATCGCCCTCGTCGAGGGCGTGCTCCTCGGACTGGCCGGACCGGCCTCGGGCGTCCTGCTGCCGATGTTCGCCCGCGGCGACCAACTGGCCCGTGCGAACTCCCTCTACGCCATGGTCCTGCGCGTCGCGCCCATCCTCGGCGCACCCGCCGGAGCCTTCCTGATCACCGTCGGCGAACTGTGGCTGGCCATGGTCGCCGGCGCCGTCACCGGCGCGATCTGGCTCGGCTGCCTGCTGCACGTCACCCACGGGTTCGTCCGCCCGAAGCCGGAGCCCGGCGTCTCCCTGGTCAAGCGGTCGGGCGACGGGTTCCGGCTGCTGGCCCGCAACCCCCGCCTGCGCTGGATGTTCATCGCCGCCCTCTGCCTGGACCTGGCCTTCAGCTGGCCCGCCGAGGTGGCGCTTCCCCTGCTGGTGTCCGAGCGCGGCTGGGGCGTGGGCGCCGTGGGCATCGTGCTGGCCGCGTTCAGCGTGGGCGCCCTCGGCTCCAGCGCGGTCGGCGCAGCGATGGCCCACCGCATCCCGATGTTCGTACGCCTCGTGGTCACCGGGGTCGGCCTCGCCGCCGGAATCCTGGTGATGGCCCTGATGCCGTCCGTGGCCTCCCTCACCGCCGTCGCCGCCGGGGTCGGCCTGCTGTCCGGGCTCAACGGGCCCGCCATCGTGACCCTTTACCAGCAGTCCGCCCCCGAGGACCGGATGGGCGCGGCCATGTCCACCCTCTCCCTGGCCGGCATCGGCACCGCGCCCATCTCCATCGCCGTCTTCAGCTCGCTCTCCCTGGTGCTGGGTGTCCAGACCACCTGGCTGCTGTGCGGTGCGATCGCCTTCGTCTCGCCGCTGGCCGCGGTCATCGCCCTGCGCCACCCCGCGCGGGTCGAGGAGCCGGCGCCGGTGGAGCAGCTCCCCGTCCCCGCGGCCGTCTGAGGAGGATCCGATGACGCTGGTCACACGGCAACTCCTGCTACCGGAAAGGCTGTCGGACCCGGGACCGGCGCGGGCCGTCCTGGTGGCCGCGAGCCCGCAGCTGTGGCTCGTGGACACCACCGACTACCGGGTGCACGCCGCCCGGCACGCCCCGGGCACGCTGGACGCGCAGGAACTGGCCCGCGCCGCCGAGTTCGTACGGGCGGCCGACCGCGACTCGTACGTCTGCGCGCACGTCGCGCTGCGCAGGCTGCTGGGTGCGTACCTGGGCCTCGCCCCGCGCGAGGTCACCGTCGAACGGGCCCCGTGCGCCCACTGCGACGAACCGCACGGCCGGCCCGTGCTCCCGGGCGGCGCCCTGCACTTCTCGCTCTCGCACTGCGCCGGAATCAGTCTGCTGGCGTTCGCGTCCGCCCCGGTCGGGGTGGACGTGGAGGAGCTGGTGGCGCCGCGCACGATCCCGGAGCTGTCCGACGTACTGCACCCGAGGGAGGCCGCCGAACTGGCGGTCCTCCCCGCCGGGGAGCGCTCGCCCGCCTTCACCCGCGTGTGGACGCGCAAGGAGGCCTACCTCAAGGGCCTGGGGGTCGGCCTGTCGGAGAACCCCGCCGCGGACTACGTCGGTTCGGGTCCCGACCCGGCCGCCCTGCCGGGCTGGACCCTGACGGACGTCCTGGTCCCGGAGGGCCACTGCGCGGCCCTCGCCCTGCGGTCCGCGCCGGACCGCGGGCCGGGAGACGGGCCGGTGTGATGCGGGAGTGTTGCGGTCGCGTGGCGGGGCGGAGGGGAGCCCTCCGGGTGGCCTGACCCGTCACTAGCCTGGCCGCAACGCCAACGAGAGAGCGAGGCGGCATGTCCGTCACCGATGAGTACCTCGCCAACAACAAGGCCTACGCGGCGTCCTTCACCGGCCCGCTCCCCCTTCCACCCTCCCGGCAGGTCGCCGTCGTCGCCTGCATGGACGCCCGGCTCGACGTGTACGGCGCACTCGGCCTGCGGCCCGGTGAGGCGCACGTGATCCGTAACGCCGGCGGGGTCGTCACCGAGGACGAGATCCGCTCGCTGGCCATCAGCCAGCGCCTCCTGGGTACGAGGGAGATAATCCTCATCCACCACACCGACTGCGGCATGGTGACCTTCACCGACGACGCGTTCAAACAGCAGGTCACGGAAGACACCGGCATCCGCCCGCCCTGGTCCGCCGAGGCGTTCACGGACCCGCACGAGGACGTGCGGCAGTCCGTGCGGCGCATCGCGGCGAGCCCGTTCGTCCCGCACACGGACGCGGTCCGCGGCTTCGTCTTCGACGTCGCCACGGGCCTGCTGGACGAGGTGCGCTGACGCGCCGCGCCCGCTCCGCCCCGGACGGGGACCCCGGCCGGATCAGAAGCCCGCGATCCGGGCGGCGAAGAACCCCGCGAAGAGGACGGCGCCGAGCACGATGAGCGCCAGCAGGAACCGGGGGTGCTCCCACAGGCCCCCGTCGGGCCGCTCCTGGTGGGCCTCGGCGATGGAGCCCTCGGCCGGGGGCGTCTCGCCCGGCGGGATCAGGTGTGCGCTCATGGTGCCCTCCTGTGGTCCCCCCGGATCGGGCGCCCGCCGCCTTCCGGCGGCCGCTGCTCTCCAGTATGGGAGCCTCCGGGGACGCGGGCGGCGCGCACCGCTCGTGCAGCGCTTTCGTGCGGCGCCCTCCCGCGCCGTCCGGGTCCGCGCGGGCCCCGTGCGCGGCAGCCGCACGCGGTGTCCGGGCCGTACGGGGCAGGTCCCGCACGCCGGATCCGGCCGGGGGCCCCTCGCAGGCATGGCGTCGCCGGGACGGGGCAGAAGCCGATCGCGAGATGGGAGAAAAAACATGATCGCACTCGGAATCGTCCTGTTGATCATCGGCTGGCTCCTCGGCATCTCCATCCTCTGGACCCTCGGGATCATCCTGGTGGTCATCGGTGCCGTCCTGTGGATCATGGGGTCCGTCGGTCACGCGGTCGGCGGGAGGCGTCACTATTGGTAGTCGTCCGGTCTCACGCGAAGGCCTCCCGGCCCCGAGCCGGGAGGCCTTCGCGTTGCCCCGCCCGGGCCAGGCCGGCGTAGACCGAGGCGAACGCCGACGCGGCGGCCTCGATCGAGTAGTCGCCGCGGACGGTCTCGGCGGCCCGTGCCGTCATCGCGGCGACGTCGCCGTCCGGCAGCGCCAGCAGGCGTTCCACCCCCTGCGCCAGCCGCGCGGCCGAGGACGTGTCCAGGAGCAGGCCGTTGACCGTGTCCCGGAGGTAGTGCGGGACGCCCCCGCGGCCCGTCGCGGCGACGGGCAGACCCGCGTCCATGGCCTCCAGGACCGCGATCCCGAACTCCTCCTTGGCGCTGGGGCAGACGTAGTGGGCCCGGCCGGTGGTGGCGGAGCGGGCCAGGGCCCGTTCCAGGCAGCGCACCTCCGCGTTGGGCAGGGCCGGGACCAGGGCGAGGCGCGCGGCGGCCTCGGGACGGGCCGCGCACAGGCCCGCGATGGCGGTGCGCACGTCGCGTTCCGCCGTGTCCGCCGCGTCGGCGCGGGCCGATCCGCCCACGACGACCAGAGTGGAGCGCAGGTGCAGCCCCGACTCGATCCAGGCCCGCACCAGCACGTGCTGCTGCTTGAGCGGGTGCAGCCGGCCGACGGTGAGCAGGAGCGGCAGCCCCCGGTCGGCCGGGTCCAGCGCCGACGGCCGGTCGCCCGCGCTGAACAGCAGCTCCAGCAGCCGGTCGCCGCGCGGGCGCTCGTCCGGCAGGGCCCGGTGGGCGGTGATGCCCTCCGGGGGCGCGGCGGGCCCCCTGCCGCCCCGTACGCCCGCGAGTTGCGGAAAGTGGCGGACCAGCTCGGCCGTGCCGCCGGGGCCCGGGATCCCGACGACCTCGTCGGCCCGTTCGACCAGCCGGTCGGCGGCGAAGACCCGGTGCAGGTCCTGGCGCAGCTCTTCCCGGTCGGCCGCCGTACGGCCCCGGCCGCCCGCGTGCCGCTCGCTCACGCGGCGGTGCGGGTCCGGGGTGGCGGTGAAGACCACGCGGGCCCCCAGGCGCCGGGCCGCCTCCGCGACGGCGAGGGAGCCGTCGTCGGCGTACCGGACGTGCACCAGGTCGGGCCGGCGGGCCAGCTCGCCCAGCAGCCGCTCCGTCCACCAGGTGACCGCGCCCGCGCCCGCGGTGTCGGCGTCGGCGTGGATGTCGGCGGGCAGGCCGAGGATCCAGTGCCCGGGGCCGCGCGGCCGCAGGAGCCCCGGGTCCGGGCCCTGGGCCGGGGCCTTGCCGCCACCGCCCGTGACGAGGGTGATGACCCCGTCGACGGGGTCGGTGAGCGCGAGCGCGTCGCCCAGGCTTCCCAGGAGCACCCCGAGGCCGCCGCTGGCGCCCTCGCCGGGGCTGTCCATGGCGCCGAGCAGCATGGACTGCACGACCAGGAGCCCCCCGCCCCCGGGGATCCGCGGGGGGTCGAGCAGCCGCGCGCCCGACGCGGCGGTGAGCAGGAGCCGTTCGTACGGGTCGCGGGCCGTACCGGGTGCGGGCAGCAGACCGCGGTCGTGCGGGTGCCGCGCGAGGTGCCGCCACAGGGCGTGCCGGGCGGGGCGGGCCGTGAACGGCTCCCGTGCCCGCAGCCGCGCCCAGCGGACGGCGTCCAGGGGCCTCAGCCGGCCCGCCGTGGCCAGGTCGAGGAGGAACGCGGCGGTACGGGGGTCCGTACAGCGCGGCAGCTCGTCGCCCAGGGCGCGGCGGGCGCGATCGGTCCCGTAGCGGCGCAGGGAGCCGGGCCACGCTTCGGTGACCGTGCCGCGCGTGCGCCGGTCCCCGTACCGGGCGACGGCCACGAGCTCCTCCGGCGGGGTGGCCAGACCGAGGCGCAGGGACCGCCGCAGCCGGGCGATCCGGTGGTCGGCGGGATCGGAGAGGGCGCCGGCCTGCCCGGAGGGGAGGTACTCGGCCCGCAGGTAGGGGGCCAGCGCCCCGGCGGGGAGCGGCAGCCCCCGGGGCGCGCCGGGCGTCCAGAACGCGTGGCGGACCGCGACGAACGGATCCGGCCTGTCGTGCGCGGCGGCTGAGTCCACGGGGCCCTGCTCTCTCGCTCGGGTGGGAGGTCACCCCTGCTTCCGCCGGCCCGACGGCTTCGGATGCGCCGGCTCCGCCCACGGGTCGCCCGCGACACGCCGGGCGCGGCCGCGCCGGGACTTTCCGCCCCGCGCTGCCTCCGCGGCGGGCCGCGCGGCGGAAGAGCAGCAGAGTGCCGAGTACGGAGCACCGGATACCGCGTACCCGTGCCGAGGGCCGCGAGCCCGGAGCCGACCTACGGAAGTGAGCCCGCATGCCCCGCGTCCACGTGATCGCACCCCCCTTCCGGTCCCACGCGCAGCCGCTGTCCGTGCTGGCCGGCGAGCTGCGGGCCGCGGGAGCCGAGGTGCGCTTCGCCTGCGCCGAGGCCTTCGCTCCGCTGGCCGGGGACGCGGGCGTGGACTTCACCCCGCTGACGGTCACCCGCAACGCGAACACCGGCATCGCCCGGCACACGGAGCAGGGCCGGGAGGAGGCGGCGCGGCTGGAGGAGTTCCTCGACGCCACCCGGGAGGGTGCCGTTCCCGCGCTGCTCGCCCAGGCCCGGCACCGCCGGGCCGACATGCTCGCGGAGCCCGAACGCGTCCTGGCGGAGCTGCGCGCGCTGCACGCCCGGTGGCCCGCCGACTGGTACGTGGTGGACCAGCTGAGCTATGCGGTGACGCTCGCGCTGCACTGCCTGGGACTGCCGTACGCGACGTTCTGCCCGGGGCACCCGAGCTACCTCACGCACTCCGCGGGCGCCCTGTTCGGGGTGCCGTACGCCTGGCCGCGGGCGGTACGGCCGCCGGCGGCGGACCTCCTCGCGCTGCGCCGGGAGGCGCGGGCCAACGACGTCGCCTTCACGGCGCTGTTCGCCGCGTTCGCCGCCCGCCACACCCCGCACCGGCCCGCGCCGGGCCGGGCGTTCTCCCTGAGCTCCCCGCACGCCGTGGTCCTGAACTATCCGCGGCTGGACTGGCTGCCCGGGCCGGAACAGGACCCCCGGTACGTCTTCAGCGGGCACTGCACGCGTGCGGAGGCGGCCGGCCCGGGCCCCTTCTGGGAGACCGAGCTGCGCCGGCTGCGGCGGGCGGGCCGCCGCGTGGTGCTGGTGGCGCTCGGCACCTTCCTCTCGGCCCGGGAGGACGTGCTCGAGACGGTGTGCCGGGGCATCCTCGCCGCGCGGCCCGACGTGTCGGTCGTCCTGGCCGCGGGCGACCGGGCCGACGTGCTCGCCCACCTGGCGGGTCCCCGTACGGCGATCGCGGCGACCGTCCCCCAGCAGGCCCTGCTGTCGCGGGTGGACGCCATGGTCCACCACGGCGGCAACAACTCGTTCACGGAGTGCCTGGCCGCCGGGGTGCCGGCCCTGGTGCTGCCGTTCTCCAGCGACCAGTTCGCCATCGCCCACGACGCCGAGCGGGCGGGCGCCGGCCTGTGCCTGGACCCGCACGGACTGCGCGCCGACGACGTGGGCGGGGCCGTGTCGGCGCTGCTGGACGCCCCGGGGCACGGGCTGGCGGGCCTGAGCCGTCAGGTCCGCTCCCTGGGCCCGGCGCGGGCGGCCCGGCAGCTGGTGGCACTGATGGCCTGAACGCGGCCGTACCGGACGGGCCCCCGGGACGCGGTGGGATGTCAGCGGGCCGCCCCGGCGAGGTCCTCCACGACCTCGCGGGCCGCCCGGGCCCCCGACGCCAGCGCCCCCTGCACCGAACCGGTGGCCCGGTGGTCCCCGCACACGTAGCGGTGCGCGCCGAGCCGCGCGGGGCGGGAGAGCGGCCACGGGCCCGTCATCGCGGGCAGCGCCTCCTCGACGGTGCGCACGGCCACCTCCTCCCAGGCCGCGGTGTCCGTCCCGTACACCTCCGCGAGCGTCCCGAGCAGTGCCTTTCCGGTGGCGGGCGATCCGGTTCCCCGTACGGAGGTGGCGACGAGGGACGTCCCGGCGGGCGCGTAGCCGGGCGACACCTCGCTCAGGACGCAGGTGTTCAGGAACCGGCGCGCCACGTCCGTGACCAGGTCGGGTCCGTACCCGCGCAGGCCCGGGGCCGCGTGGTACCAGGTCGTCACGGTCCGGTACGCAGGCGGCTCGACCCCGTCCAGCAGGCGCCGGGCCGCACCCGGCCCGGTGGCCACGACCACGGCGGCGGCCGCCAGTTCGCCGTGCTCCGCGGTGAGCACGCCGTCGTCGGTGAGCGCGGTGACGGCCGTCTCCAGGCGGACCGTGCCCGGGGGCAGGCCGTCGGCGAGCTGCGCGGGGACCGCCCCGATGCCGGAGGCGGGCAGGCACAGGGTGCCGCGCAGCATGCTGCGCCAGACGAGGTGGAAGACGCGGCCCGACGTCTCCAGTTCGTCCTCCAGGAACACCCCGGACAGGAACGGCCGGAAGAACTCCTCGACGAAGGCGTCCGAGAACCCGGCCCCGCGCAGCACGTCGCGGGTCGTACGCTCCCCGCCGCCGCGGCGGAGCAGGGCGGCCGGGGCGCACAGGTCACGGGCGGACAGTGCGCCGAGGGCGGCCAGGTCCCGGGGGGACACGCCGCTCGAGAGCAACCGGCGCGCCTCGCGCGGGCGCCGGCTCGGGTCGACGAGGCGCCGCAGCCGCCCTCCGCCCGTGTGGGTCACCACTCCGGGGGTGAACGGCGAGAGCCTCAGGGCCCGCAGGTCCATCCGGGCCTTGACCTGCGGGTAGGAGGTGTTGAACACCTGGAACCCGCGGTCGATGACGAAGCCCCGCACCCGGTCGCTGCGGACCCGGCCGCCGACGGCGTCACCGGCCTCCAGCACCTGTACCGACAGCCCGGCCGCCGCGAGGTCGCGGGCGCAGGCGAGCCCCGACAGGCCCGCTCCGACGACCAGTACGTTCCGACTCGTCCGACGCGTGTGCACGGTGTCCTCCGCTCTCCGTCCGTCCCCGTCCTCCTGGGTACCGGATACGCCGTGCATTCCGCCGCCGACGCCCCGGAGGATGCACCGCGGTTCCGCTCCGATTCCGCTTCGGAGCCGCTCCGGGGTCCGGTTCGCGGGCGCGCCACGCGCGGAGCGCGGGCGGACCGGGTGAACTCCGCGGTGATGGTTTCGCCTGATCGGGGCAGGCACGGCGTATGACACATGCAACTGCCCGTCTGCTCCACCTCGCACGCCGGTACCGGGAGCCGGCCGTCGTCCAGGCCTTCCGCTCGACCGCCGCCGCGGTCGTCTCCTACGTCGTCGCGCTGCGGCTCAGCAGCGAACCGGCTCCGCTGACGGCTCCGCTGACCGCGCTGCTCGTCGTCCAGGTGACCCTGTACACGACGCTCACGACGGGCATCCGGCGCGTGAACGCGGTCGTCGCCGGGGTGCTGCTCGCGATCGGGTTCAGCGCCCTGGTCGGACTGACGTGGTGGAGCCTGGGACTGATCATCCTGGCCTCGCTGGTCGTCGGCCGGGTCGTCAAGGCGGGCGAGTTCGTCCCGGAGGTGGCGATCAGCGCCATGCTGGTCCTCGGCGTGACGCGGGTCGCGGACACGGCTTGGGACCGGGTGCTGGAAACGCTGATCGGGGCCGCGGTCGGCCTCGCGTTCAACGTCCTGTTCGTCCCGCCGGTCTGGGTCGGGCCCGCCAGCGAGGCCATCACCGACCTGGCCGCGCGCATGCGCACCCTGCTGCTGCACATCGGCGAGGAGTCGGGCGACGCGACGACGGTCGAGAAGGCCGCCGCCCGCCTGCACGAGGCCCGCCGGCTCGACAACGACATCGCCGAGGTCGACGGCGCGCTGCGGCAGGCCGAGGACAGCCTGCGGCTCAATCCGCGCGTCCGCGAGGGGCTCCTCTTCCGGCTGGTGCTGCGCACCGGGCTGGACACGCTGGAGATCTGCGCGGTGGTGCTGCGCGTGTCCTGCCGTACGCTCACCGACCTCGCCCGGGTCCGCGGCGACGAGCCGCTCTTCCCGCCGAAGGCGGCCCTCGCGCTGAACGACCTGTACCGGCACACGGCGGTCGCGGTGGAGTCCTTCGCCCAGCTCATCACGGCCCAGGTCAGCGCCAACGCGGAGGCGGCCGAGTCCCGGCTCTCCGAGGAGCTGGCCACCGCCCGCCAGAGCCGCGAGCGCCTCGCTGCCCTGCTGCCGGAGGAGATGGCGCGCCACCCGGAGCAGTGGCAGCTGTACGGGGCGCTGCTCGCCGAGGCGGACCGCGTACTGGACGAGCTGAGCGTGGAGAAGCGTTCCGAGAGGCTGATGGAGGAGCTGGACCGGCACGCGCGGGCGCGCCGCGAGCGCTACCCCCGCCTGCACCGCCTCGCCGGGCGCAGCCGCTCGCTCACCCGGTCACGGTCACGGTCCCGGTGAGGCAGGTGGGGGCGGTGAGGGAGGGGGTGCGCCGGGTCAGGGCGCGTGCCCGGGTTCCACGTCCCGGACGTCGCCGTACCGGAGGGGGCCGGGACGCGGCCTCCCGCCGGGACGGCCTCCGGCGGGCCCGCCGGTGCCGGGCCGTCCCGTTCCGGGCCTGCCCTCGGCGACGGGGGCCAGGAGGAAGCCCACGTGGTCACCGCCTTCGATCTGTCCCTCGACGCGGCCGGTGAACCAGGTGTCGGCTTCCGCCAGGACCGGACTGCCCTCGGTCCCGGGCCGCCAGTCCGTCCGGGCGAACGTGTCGACGCTGTCCCCGGTCACGCTCCCGAACCGTTCGGCCAGCTCCCTCTGGTCCTCGCGCAGCAGGTGGACCGTGAGGTGGGAGGCCCCGCGGGCGACGCGGTAGGTGTGGTTGGCGGTGGACAGCCACACCACGAACCGCGGCGGGTGGATCGAGCACTGTGAGGCGAAGCCCACCAGGCAGCCCGCCCGCCGGCCCCCGGCCGCGGCGGTGACCACGTACATCGGACCGTCGAGTTCTTCGGTGAAGGCGTCCAGACCGGTCACAGCGGCTCCTCGTGGTGCGTCCCGTACGGGGCGGGTGCCCCGCGTCCCCTCCGGTCAAGCCTGCGCCGGGGCGAGGGCGTCCGGGGGAGGCCGGCCACGAACCGCGGCGGGTTTCCCCATCGGTGCGAATCCGGCGGGCGCCCCGGGACAGAAGGGAAGACGTGAGGCCGCCGCGGCAGTCGACATCCGCGCGGGCGGCACCACCCCGGAGCACACCGAATCCACCAGGAGTCCAGCCGTGGCAGCATCCGCGACACCGAGGCCGACGCCGACCCCCGCGCGGCGGGGCGGGGCGAGGAGCTGGGCCGCCCTCGCCGCCTTCCTCGCCGTGACCTTCTGCGTCGCCGCCCTCGGGGCCCTCGCCTCCGCCGACGCGGGCGAGGTCTACGGGGCGCTGCGCCGGCCGGCGTGGGCACCGCCCGGCTGGCTGTTCGGCCCGGTGTGGACCGTCCTGTACGCCGCGATCGCCGTCGCGGGGTGGCTGGTCTGGCGCCACCCCGACCGCTCGCGCGCCCGGCGCGCCCTCGCCTGGTGGGGCGTACAGCTCGCCCTGAACCTGGCCTGGACGCCCTTGTTCTTCGGCGCCCGCCAGTACGGGCTCGCCCTGCTGGACATCGCCCTGCTGCTGGCGGCGGTCATCACCACGCTGGTCCACTTCCGCCGGCTGAGCCGCACGGCGGCGCTCCTGTTCCTCCCCTACCTGCTGTGGGTGGCCTTCGCGGCGGCCCTCAACGCGGCCGTCTGGCAGCTCAACACGTAGCCGTTGTTTCGACCCCGTCATGCGCCGTCAGCATGACGTCCTCCCGCGCATCGAGGAGAAGATACTTTCGAGCGGGCGCGAAAACCCGTAGCGGCTCTTTGTGTTCGAATGCCATGCGCGAATCATTCCCGTCAGGGCGTGCCGAAGATTTCCAGTCACGGACGGAACGGGCTCAGCGCTCGGATTCCGGCCCGGAATACGTCGTCCCCGAACAATGACCTCAGCCGTGGGCCGTCTGCCGGGTCATGCGGTTCGAATGTCGCCGACCAGGTGACGAGGCAGGAGGTGGCGGATCCCGTTCCTGACACCTCCATGGCGGCCCGATAGTTCCTCGCGGGGAACGGGCTGGTCAGGAACGTGTACGAGAGCCTGCGGGCCCCGGGATCACTGGCGAGGAGTTCCTCGCGGATCGTCGCGCCGTCCTGCGTCGTGAGGGCCCTGACGATCCCCCCTCCGGGACCGGGCGCGGCCTCCAGTGCGCTGAAGGAGATCAGCGGATGCCATTGTGCGATATCGCCGAATGCGGCAATCCGGCCCCAGATCGCTGAAGCCGGATGATCGACGGTCCCTCGGGCGGTCACCTTCACACGAATTCCCTATGTTCACACTAGTTGATTTTGAATGCGTTTTGCGGAGGACGGCTTCCGCCGAGTACAAACAGGCAAACATTCAACGCCGAACAGATCGAGAATTCAACACGTGCCCATCCGACGTCCGGACCACCGTGATCCGGCGCCCGCACACGCCCTCGCCTCCTTCGCGGCGACCACGGTCCTCGTCTCCGCCGCTCCCGAAGACGGCCCCCACCTCCTGTCCCGCGCGGCCCGTCGCCTGTGCGAAGCCGTCGGCGACGGCGCATCGCTCCGCCACGTCGAAGGCGAGCTGACGGCCCGGCTCGGACCCGGTCTGCACGCCCGGATGTTCGTCTCCACCGAGATGCGCCGCGACACTGCTGAAACGTCCATGCTGCACCTGAACCTGCGGCTGTCCGACACCGCGGGCATCCTGCCGGCAGCCTCCCTGGGACGGTGGGCGGAGATCTGGCACCGCCAGCCCCTCTCCGCGCGGGAAACGCAGCGGGTGGCGGGCGAACTGCCCCTGATGAGCGCGGCGGTCGAGCGGCTGCGCGACGGCAAGCCGCTCGCGGGTTTCGCGGTCGTCGTCACGGGCCACTTCCTGACCGACCTCGTCCACCTCGTCCAGTGCCTTGCCGAGCTGGGCGCTCCCCTGGACGCCATGACGGTCCTGCGCAAGGACTACGCGTACCAATGGCGGCACCGCGTCCACGGCCACCTCGCAGAACTGGGAGTGCACCTCTGCGACTCCACGGATCCCGAAGCCGTCACCAGGCACACCGCCCGCGCACGCGGGCGGGGCTTGCGCTGCCTCGCCCTGGACGACGGCGGATACATCGCTCCCGCCCTGCTGGACGGGGCACGTGACGCGGACCCGCGGCACGCCGGGGCCGCCGGCTCTTGGGCAGGGGTCGTGGAGCAGACCATGTCCGGGATCTACAAGCTTCAGGGCCGCGAGCACGAACTTCCCTTCCCGGTGTTCTCCGTGGCCCAGTCCCGGCTCAAGGGACGCATCGAGTCGTACTGGATCGCGGAGAAGGCGGTCTCCACAGCACTGGAACTCCTGCCCGCCTTGAAGATCGAGGGCCAGCCCGCCCTGGTCATCGGCTACGGCAACGTGGGCGCCCAGATCGCCGCGCTCCTGACCCAGCGACGCATGCGCGTGGCGGTCCACGACGCGGACTTCCTCCACCTCATCGACGCCCACGAGAGCGGCTACACCACCGCACGCGAACTCGACACGCTCCTCACCCGGCACGCGCCCCTGCTCATCTTCGGCGCCACCGGCCGCACCAGCATGTCCACCCGCGAGTTCGAAGCCCTGGTACGCCCCGCCTACCTCGCCAGCGTCAGCAGCCGCGACATCGAGTTCGACCTCCCCGCCCTCGCTGCGCTCGCTCCGCAACAGCCCCCGGCCTTCGACGCGCCCCACCCCTTCACCCGCACCCACCACCTCCGGGGAGGCGTCGACGTGACCGTCCTGGCCGGAGGCCGCCCCGTGAACTTCCACGAGACCGACAGCATCAGCAACCTCCACTCCGACCTCGTGTACGCGGGCATGCTCACCGGCGCCTGCGCCCTCGCCAACCGCCCCGCGCCCCGAGGCGTGGACCCCGCCTGGGCCGATACCGTCCTGGAGGAGTCCGGGCTGCTCCGGGACTACTACGAGCGCTACGGCCCGCCCGCCGTCGCACGGACTCCCGTCCCGGCCGGAGGCCGCCACCAGTGAATTCCGCATCCGATACGGTCCGCGCCCTCGACTTGAACCCCCATCCCGAGGGCGGCTGGTACCGCAGGATCTACACCAGTCCGCTGAGCGTTCCGCACCCGACCGGCCACGGCCGGCGGCCTTCGGCCACCCTCATCCACTATCTGCTGGCACCACCGGAACGGTCCCAGTGGCACACGGTGGCCAGTGACGAGATCTGGCTCTGGCGCGACGGCGGCCCCCTCTCCCTGTCCGTCAGCCCGCCCGGACCGGCACCGACCACCATCACCGAGCACCTCCTGGGACCGCGCACTTCCCCGGGCGCCGAACTGCAGGTGTGCGTGCCCGCCGGCCACTGGCAGAGCGCCTGCCCCGCCGGTTCGGACGAGGTCCTGGTCAGCTGCCTGGTGACACCCGGCTTCGACTTCGCCGACTTCGCGCTCCTCGCGCCTCCGGAGGGAGCCGACCGCTGCCAGGCCGAACACGCCACCACTACGCCCTGAGAAGACCCTGAGGCCGCGGGCTCCGCGCCCGCATCCACCTCGGTGCCGCCACCCTCGCAGCCCTCAGCGTCCGGCTCCGCGCACGGCCCGAGAAGCAGTGCCCGGGCGCCCCGCCCGTGCCGCATTTCGGGCGTATTCTCCACACTATGGCTGATGGAACGGTCGGCCCGATCGGGGCGCGTGGTGTCCGGCCGCGATGACGGGCCCCACGGCGCCGGGCCCCCGGAGGAAGCGGCAGCGGGCGTACTCGACGGGGTGCTGGCCGAGACGGCGCGCCGTACCGGGGCCTGCGCCGCAGCCCTCTTCCTGCTGGACGGGGGCGCGCAGGTACTCCACCTGACGGTGTCGTCCGGGCTGCCGGACGAGGTGGCGCGCAGCTGGCGGCGGGTGCCGTTGAGCGCGCCCGTCCCCGTGAGCGACGCGGCCCGCGAGGACCGTCTGGTGTGGGTGGGCGCGCAGGACGACCCGGCGTACTCCTCCCCGCGCGTCCCCGAGGGCCTGCCGTACCGGTTCCCGCTCGCCGCGGCCCCGCTGCGGGGCCGGGACCGGCGTTGGGGGGCCCTGCTCCTGTGCTGGCCCGCAAGCCATCCGGCCCGGGCCACCCCCCGGGAGCGGGGCCACATCGGAGCGGCCGCCCGGCGCATCGCCCGCGTGCTGGACGAGAGCGGCACGGTTCCCCCCGGCCCCGGACGGCACCGTCAGGTCCCGTCCGGCCCGGACCCGGGCACGCCGCTCGGCGGAGGGCCGGCGCAGAGCGCCGCGGACTACGTCGAACGCCTCCCCGAGGGGGCCCTCGCCCTGGACCTGGAGGGCCGGATCACCTACCTGAGCGGCACCGCGGCCTCGCTGCTCGGCCTCGACGCCGGCCGGCTGCTGGGCACCCGCCCCTGGCAGTCGCTGCCCTGGCTGGACGACGCGACCGTCGAGGACCACTACCGGGCGGCCGTCACCAGCCGCGACCCGGTCGGCTTCACCGCCCTGCGCCCCCCGGACACGCCCTTGGACTTCCAGCTGTACCCGGACGTCGGCGGCATCAGCGTCCGCATCACCCCCGCCCCCGCTCGCGCGGACGACGACGGCCTCCGCGCGGCCGCTCCGGCGCCGCGGCCCGCCCGCTCCGCCGCCCCGGAGGACAGCCGCTCCGGGCGGCTGTACCAGCTGGTCCACCTGGCAGCGGCCCTGACCGAGACCGTGGCCGTGCGCGACGTCGTCGAACTCGTCGCCGATCAGATCCTGCCCGCGTTCGGCGCCGACGGGCTGGTCCTGTCCGCCGCGGACGCCGGCCGCCTGAAGATCACCGGCTACCACGGCTACGAGCAGGACACCATCGACCGCCTCGACGGCCTCCCCCTGGACACCGACCTGACCCCCGCCGGGCAGGTCCTCACCGACGGCACCCCGTCCTTCTTCGCCAGCCCCGAGGAAATGGCCCGCCACTACCCCCGGGCCCCACAGATCAGCGGCAAGGAGGCCTGGGCCTTCCTCCCCCTGGTCGTGTCCGGCCGGCCCGTCGGGTGCTGCATCCTCTCCTACGACCGGCCCCGCGGCTTCGGCGCCGACGAACGCGCCGTCCTCACCTCCCTGGCGGGCCTCATCGCCCAGGCCCTGGACCGCGCCCGCCTCTACGACGCGACCCGCGACCTCGCCCACGGCCTGCAGCAGGCCCTCCTGCCGCGCAGCCTGCCGTCCCTCCCCGCGTGGGAGAGCGCCGCCCGCTACCTGCCCGCCAGCCACGGCCTGGAGATCGGCGGCGACTTCTACGACGTCATCCGCGTCGACGAGACCCGCGCCGCCGCCGTCATCGGCGACGTCCAGGGTCACAACGTCGCCGCCGCCGCGCTCATGGGCCAGGTCCGCACGGCCATCCACGCCACCGCGGGCGCCCCGCCGGACGAGGTGCTCGCCCGGACCAACCGGGTGCTGGCCGACCTGGAGACCGACCTCCTCGTGTCCTGCCTGTACGCCCACATCGACCTCGTCCGCCACGAGGTGTTCCTGGCCAGCGCCGGCCACCCGCCGCCGCTCCTGCACCGGCCGGCCCGGCCCCCCGGCGCCGTCGCGCTCGACCCCGGCCCCCTGCTCGGCATCGGCACCGGCATCGTCTATCCCGTCACCGTCCTGACCATGCCGCCCGGCGCCACGCTCGCGCTCTACACCGACGGCCTGGTGGAGAGCCCCGGTACCGACCCCGAGCGGACCGCCCACGAGCTCGCCGGGATCCTGGCCTCGCACGGCGGGCACCCCCTCGACCGCGTGATGGACGCCTTCCTCCGCCACGCCCGGCCCGCCGCGCACTACACGGACGACATCGCCATGCTCCTCCTGCGCACGACCTGACCGCCCCCGCCCCGGCCCGTGCGCTCTGACCAGCAGAAACCGTCTGGACTCCGGGTACGGCGCCGACGTATCTTCTCCAGGCCCCCGCCCGCCCGGCAGGGCGTCCGTAGATCATTCGTCCCGTGGGGGGTCCACCGTCATGTCCTTCAGCGCGCCCGACTCGGCGCCGCCTCATCCGCAGCCCGCCCCGGGGGTAGGGGTGCCCCTGCAGGGGCACTCCTACCCCGGCGGGCCCTTTCCCGTGGCTCCGCCGGTGCCCGGGGACGTACTGCGTTCCCCGAACGGCCTCGCGACGGCCCTGACCTGGCTGCTCGGCGCCGCGACCGCGGTGCACCTCTTCTCCGCCGGGGCCGGTGCGTACGAGCAGTCGTGGTTGCGGGGCTTCCCCGGGGGCACCCACTTCGACGACCTGGACCTCGGCCTGTCACCCGTGCTCACCATGCTGGCCGGAGCGCTCCAACTCCTCACGATGCTGCCCGCGGTCATCGTCTTCGTCATCTGGTTCCACCGCGTGCGGAGCAACGGCGGCATCTTCCGCCCCGACGCCTTCACCCTGCGCCGGGGCTGGGCCATCGGCGCCTGGTTCGTCCCCGTCGCGAACCTCTTCCTGCCCCGCCGGATCGCCCTGGAGACCTGGCGGGCCAGCACCCAGCTCGGCCCCGACGGCTCCGAGCGGACGGCGTCCGCCGCTCTGCTGACGGCCTGGTGGGTGGTCTGGGTCCTCACGGCGATCACGGGCCGCGTCTTCAGCCGGATCTACATGGCGGCCGGAACCGTGGACGAGCTGCTCGCCGCGGGCCTCCTCGGGATCGCCGCGGACCTGGGCACGGTGATCGCCGGCGTGCTCGCCGTCCTCTTCGTCCGCAGGCTGACGGCGATGCAGAACACGATGGCCGCCCAGGGCCCGTACGCGACGGCCTGAGGCCCGCCCCTCCGGTCGCCCGCGCCCCGTGCGCGGCCGTGGGTGCCGGGCGGCGCCGTGTCAGACGACGGTGAGGGCCGCCGCGCCGAAGGAGACGTCGAAGCGGTCGCACCAGATCGTGACGCTGGTGTAGTCGGCAGGGTTCACGCCCGCCGGGAGCGCGTAGTTCTGGTCGCCCTTGTTGCCCTTCAGCTTGCCGAGACTCACGTGCGCGCCGTCGTCGAAGACGCGCCAGCCCGCGACGCCCTCCAGGACCGGGGCGTCGGTGAGCCACACCCGCAGGTCCGGCCCGTCGCTGGTGTCGAGGCCCTCCAGGCGCAGCGTGTGGGAGCCGTCGGGCAGCCGGATGAGGGCTGCCTTGCCCGTGGTGGCGTGCTCGTGGCTGGTGAAGGTGCCGCCGGCCAGTGTGACCGGCGGATCGGCGGGACCGGACGGGGACGCGGCTCCGGCAGGGGCGGCAGCTGCCGGCGCGGTCGGCAGGGCGTCGCTGACGGTCGTGTCCTGCCACAGCTTCCACGGCTGGAACCAGTACAGCCCCACCCCCGCCACCAGGGTCCCGGCGACCAGGCCGCCGGTGATCAGCCTGCCGCGCCGCCGCTTCGTCTCTGCCACTGGTGCCGCCTCCTCCGGGGGATCCGTTCGCGGGATCCGTTCCCTGCATTCAACGGGTCAGGGACGCGTGAGACCAGGTCAGAGGTGATGACGGAATCCTTACGCGGGCCGGGGCGCGGAGGCCGGCGCGCAGTCGCCTCCGCGCCGGCCTGCCCGGGAGCGCGGACGGCTCAGCCGCGGCGCCACAGGGCGGGGACGTTCGGGGGCTCCCAGCCGGGCACGGCGGTGTGCGCCTGGACGCAGGTGTACGCCGCCCCTCCGTGGGTGACCCGGTCACCGGCCCGGTACGCGGTCCCCGGCGCCCAGGTGCCAGCGGGCGGGGTGCTCGGGCCGGGGGACGTCGCGGTGGGGGACGGCGACGGCGTCTGCGGGACGTCCAGCACGAAGTCGAAGGTGCCTTCCCTCCCCGGGCCGTTCTGACGTACGTTCATCAGCAGCCGGGCGTCGAAGATCGAGTCCGTGCTGTTGCGCGGCTCCCCCGGAAAGTACAACTGGGTGGTCAGCACCGGCCGGCCCGGGGCCTGGACCTTGACGTGGAGGTGCCGGGTGCGCCCCGGGTAGAGCCCCGGCACGATGGTGGCCAGCCGGAACGCGCCCTGGGCATCGGTGAACTGGTGGCCCCGGAACGCGAACCCGGTGTTGTCGTACGCGCCGTTCACGTCGGCCTGCCAGAAGTCGAGCAGGGCGCCCGCGACGGGCAGGCAGGCCCGGCCGAAGACGTATCCGCTGACCGTGAGCCGGGTGCCCGGGGTGGAAGCGGTCACCAGCGAGGTGCGCAGCGGGGAGTTCGGCTTGAAGTAGGGGCCCTCCGTCTGGGGCACGGTGGGGTGGTCGCCGTCGTCGCAGGCCGGGGTCAGTCCGGGCGCGGCGCCGGCCCCGCGCTGGTCGCGGGCCAGGGCCGCTCCGCCGCCGATGAGCAGCGGCGTGCCGGCGGCGAGGGCGGCGGCCTTGAGGAAGTTCTTGCGGCTCAGCCGGCTCGGCCGGCCGGTGGGGGCGGGAAGGCCGTCGGGCAGCGCGGACCGTGACGGATCGGTGGGGTGTTCTCCGGGGCTGGGCACGGGTCGGACTCCTTCTCACTCGTGGGGCGGGGAAGGTGGCGGGCTGATCCGGGCCCCCGGACCGCGGTGGGGCGCGGCCCGGGGGCGGGAGGCGCGCACCCGCTCGCCCGGACCCCTCGGCGTCAACCTACGGTTCCCTCCGCGGCGGCCGCGATGGACGGGATCCGGGGATCATGGTGATTTCCTCCGCCCGTGAGGTGGGTCCCCGGGCCGATCGCCGCCCGGTAGTCCCCCGGGGTGAGGCCCGTTTCGCGCCGGAAGAAGCGGCAGAAGTACGCCGGGTCGGCGAAGCCCGTGTCCCGTGCCACCTGTCTGATCGTGAGGTCGGTACGGGCCAGCAGCCGCTTGGCCTCCAATGTCTGGCGACGGCGGATCAGCCGGCCCGGGGTCTGGCCCGTGGCCTCCTTCACCAGCGCGTGCAGGTGCCCGGCGGACACCCCCAGCTCCTTCGCGCAGGAGGCGACGGAGGACTCCGTACCGCCCGGGGACGCGATCAGGCGGGTGAAGGCGGCGGCCAGCTCGGCGGCGCGTCCCGGTGCGACGGCTTCCCGCCCCGGACCGGGCTCGCGGTTGCGCAGGGCCCGGACGATCAGGATGTGCAAGTAGGCGCGCAGCACCCCGGCGTACCCCGTGCGCAGGGTCCGGTACTCGTGCTCCATCTCCGCCAGCAGTTCCGGGATCCCGTCCTGGCGGTCCCTCAGGCGCAGCCACGGCCGGTCGGCCAGCAGGTCCAGGGAGGCCGCGTCGTCGGGGTGGGAGAGGAGGAAGTCCTCGTTGAAGAGCATCACCCGGCCGGTGAGTCCGTCGGTGTCCTCCCAGTGGTGGACCTGGCCGGGGGTGATCACGCACAAGTGCGGCGGGTCCAGGGGCCGGTGGGCGAAGTCCAGCACGTGTGCGCCGCGACCGCCGGTGACGTGGACGATCTCGTAGAACGCGTGCCGGTGCGGGAAGCTCGCGCGGGAGAGCGGTCCGATGGAGTCGAAGGATCCGATGGCGAAGGGCAGGAGGTGCGGGAACGGGACCTCCAGCCGGTGCAGCGGCAGCTCGCCGGTCCGGTGCGTGCTCACGAGGTGCTCCGTAACGGGTTCATCGGAACAGTCTGCGACCGGCCCGCCCACTGGTCCAGACCAACCACCACCCGCACCGGCCGCCGTGGGGCGAGGAGTTCCGTCGAACCGCGTAACCCGGACCGCGGCGGATCGTTTCTCTTGATGTCGCAGAAACACACCCGCGTCCCCCGCGGTGTATGCGGCCCAGGGTCCGGGGAGTCCATCGCTCCCCGGACCCTCGGTCCGTTCCGGCCCGCGCGAAAACCGCGTGCCCCGGGCGCACTTCGCTCTCTACACTCACCACACGCACCCCGACAGGGTGGTGCGCGCCTCGAACCGAGTGAAGAGAAGGGGAGCCGGACCATGTGCACGCACCGCACCGCCGCCGCGTTCGCTCCCCCGTCCCGGTACGACGTGATCCCGGTGTCTCACGGGGCCCGGTGCCGGCCGCGCGGCCGTCACCGCACGCCCCTGACGCGCGCTTAGCGTCCGCTCCGCCCTCTCCTCCCGTTACCCGTCCCGTCCGGACTCCGTCCCGGCGGCGCGGTCACGCCGCGGCCCGCCGCCCGGCGCTCCCCTCCGCGGGGCGCCGGCGCGCGCCGCGGAGGGGCGGGGGGCGGACGCGGGGAGCGTCGTCGGGCAATCGCGCCGCCTCTTCCCCATCGTTCGAAAGGCCTCGGGCCATGCGCACCGACCGGCGACCCTTCCCCACCGCCTCCCCCGCCCGCACCACCGTCCGCAACCTGGGCATCCTCGCCCACGTCGACGCCGGCAAGACCACGATCACCGAGCGGATCCTGTTCGCGACCGGCGCCATCCACAAGCGCGGCGAGGTCCACAACGGCACGACCGTCACCGACTTCGACGCCCAGGAACGCGACCGCGGCATCACCATCTTCGCCGCGGCCGTCAGCTGCACCTGGGGCGGACACCGCGTCAACCTGATCGACACCCCGGGGCACGTCGACTTCTCGGACGAGGTCGAGCGGTCCCTGCGGGTCCTCGACGGGGCGGTCGCGGTGTTCGACGCCGTTGCCGGAGTCGAACCCCAGAGCGAGACGGTGTGGCGGCAGGCCGACCGGCACGGGGTTCCGCGGATCGCCTTCGTCAACAAGCTGGACCGGGCGGGCGCCGACCTCGACACGGCCGTGGCCTCGATCCGCGACCGGCTGGGCACGGTCCCGCTGGTGGTCCAGCTGCCCGTCGGGCGGGAGGACGGCTTCACCGGTGTCGTCGATCTGCTGGAGATGCGCGCGCTGCTGTGGCGCGCGGGCTCCGACACGTACGAGGCGGGCCCCGTCCCGGAGTCGCTGCGCGAGGAGGCGGGCCGGCGGCGCCGGCTCTTGGAGGAGACGGTGGCCGAGCTGCATCCGGACGCGCTGGAGGAGTTCTGCGCGACCTCCGCGCTGAGCGGCACGACCTTGGCCCGCGCCCTGCGGGAGCTGACGCTGCGTGGAGACGGCGTGGTCGTGCTGTGCGGCTCGGCGTACCGCAACCGCGGCATCGAGCCGCTGCTCGACGCGGTCCTGGCCTACCTGCCGTCGCCCGCCGACATGCCGCCGGTACGGGGTGTGTCGGGCGGCACGGAACAGGAGCGCGCGCCCGATCCGCAGGAGCCGTTCACGGCGCTCGCCTTCAAGGTGACGGCGACCGCGACCGGGCGGCTCACCTACTTGCGGGTGTACGCGGGCACCCTGCGCAAGGGCGGGTCCGTGCTCGACGCGGGCACGGGCCGTACGGAGAGGGTCGGCCGCATCCTGCGGGTCCAGGCCGACCGGCACGAGGAACGGGAGGAAGCGGTGGCCGGTGACATCGTCGCCGTGGTCGGGCTGAAGGCGGCCCGGGCGGGCACGACCCTGTGCGCGCCGGGGGCTCCGCTGGTCCTCGAACCGCCGTCGGTGGCGGAACCGGTCGTCTCGGTCGCCGTCGAGGCCCGCGGCAGCGCCGACACCGGGCGGCTCGCGTCGGCGCTGGCACGGCTCGTCGAGGAGGATCCGTCGCTGGCGGTGCGGTCCGACGCGGAGACCGGCCAGACCGTGCTGTCGGGGATGGGCGAGCTGCACCTGGAGGTCGCGGTGGAGAAGATCCGCAGCGGTCACGGGGTCGAGGTCGTCGTGGGCCGGCCGCAGGTCTCCTACCGGGAGACCGTCGTGCGCGGCGTGTCGGGTCTGGTCTACCGGCACGTCAAACAGGACGGTGGCGCGGGCCAGTTCGCGCACGTCGTCATCGACGTCGAGCCCGCCGATCAGGGCGGGGAGACCGGGACGGCGGGCTTCACGTTCCGGTCGGTGGTCGGCGGCGGCCGCGTGCCGCAGGAGTACGCGCGCGCCGTCGAGGCCGGCTGCCGGGACGCCCTCGCCGAGGGCCCTCTCGGCGGGTACCCGGTGACGGGGCTGCGGGTCACGCTCACCGACGGGGCGGTCCACTCCAAGGACTCCTCGGAGCTCGCGTTCCGCGCCGCGGGGCGGTTCGCGCTGCGCGAGGCGCTGCGGGCGAGTGCGGTGGAGCTGCTCGAACCGGTCGTGGAGGTCACGGTGACCGTTCCCGAGGACGGTGTGGGCAGCGTCCTCGGTGACCTCGCGGCGCGCCGCGGGCGGGTATCGGGGTCCGCCGCGGAGTCGGGCACGGCGGTCATCACGGCGACGGTGCCGCTGGCCGAGCTGTTCGGGTACGCCTCGCGGCTGCGCGGCCGCACCCAGGGGCGGGGCACGTTCACCACCCGCCCGGCCGGCCTCGCGCCGGTCCCGGCCTCGGTCGCGGGCGCACTGCTCGACCGGTAGCCGAGCGCCGGGTCGCCCGGGCCGGGGCGGCCCCTGGGCGGCGCGGCGCCGGGGCGGTCCCGGCCCGGGGTCGCCCCGGCCCGGCGGTGCCTCCTCGTACGGCGACGGCGCCCGCACCTTCCGGTGCGGGCGCCGTCGTCGAGCGGGGTGGGGCCGGGGCTCAGGCGCGGATGATGTTCTCCGCCTGGGGGCCCTTCTGGCCCTGCGTGATGTCGAACGACACCGTTTCGCCCTCGTTCAGTTCGCGGTATCCGTTGCCGGAGATGTTGGAGTAGTGGGCGAAGACGTCCGGTCCGCCCCCGTCCTGGGCGATGAAGCCGAAGCCCTTTTCGGAGTTGAACCACTTCACGGTGCCGCTGGCCATGCTCGTCCTTCTGTCCAATGCTGCGAGCGGCCCGGATGGGGGCCGCCCGGGTGCCCGTGGTCGGGCGCCCGACACCTTCCTCCCCGTGCCGCCCGGCGTCTACACCTGCTCGTCGAAACTCGTCTCCGGCTGCGGTCGCTCCCGTCCGGCGGACCACCGCCGGGCACCTCCGCGCGCCGCCCGCGGGCCGTCGGGGAGAAGATGGGAGGGGCCCCGCGGAGACAGGAGTGATCATGTTCCGGGACACGAAGGCATTCAGCGGGTTCTCGGTGGACGACGTCGGGAAGGCCGAGGAGTTCTACGGGGAAACGCTCGGCCTGCGGGTCACCCGGGAGCACGGCATGCTCTTCCTGCACCTCGGGGGCGGCGGCTCCGTCCTGCTGTACCCCAAGGACGGGCACCGGCCGGCGGACTTCACCGTGCTGAACTTCCCGGTGGACGACATCGAGGGGAGGGTCGACGCCCTCGCGGCCCTCGGGGTGGCCTTCGAGCGCTATCCGGGCTTCGACCAGGACGCCAAGGGCATCGCCCGCGGGGACGGCGACGCCATGCCGTCGATCGCCTGGTTCAAGGACCCGGCCGGAAACGTCCTGTCCCTGGTCGACGGGTAGCGGCGCCCGGGGCGAGGCCGGCAGGCGCTCCGGCGGCCGTACGTGCACCCATCGGGCTGTGTCCCGGGCGGGGGTTTGCCGCGGGAGCGCACCGGCACGGGATGATGGGCACATGAGCGAGTACCGATCCACCCTCGACAGCACCGGCCCGGCGTCCCTCCCGCGCGAGCCGCGCACACCCGCGTACCGGCACAAACTCCGCTACGAGAACCACGACACGGCGCTCGACTCGCAGGACGCCCCCGCACAGCAGTGGACCGGGCGGGTGCCCACCGGCAAGACCACGGTGACGTGCCTGTGCGGCCTGGACACGGGCGCGGTCCCGAGCGACGAGGCGCGCCTCGTGTACGAGGAGCACCGCAACCTGATCCGCGACGAGATCGCGACCGATCCGCGCGCCTGACCGGCCCGTTCGCGGGCGGATCACTGCAGGGCCGGATCACAGCAGGGCAGGATCACGGCGGGGTCGCCGCACGGAACGCGGCGGGGACCCGGCCGGGCAGGGGGAGGGAGCACGACAGGGGGCGGCGACGGAAACGCTGCCGGGCGCGGGGCGGCGACTCGCCGGGCACCGTCCTGGCCGATCGGGTGACGTCCGGGCGCGGTCGAACGCCTGTAGCGGCGAGCGTGGCTAGCGTGGACGAGCGCATCTCGTCCCCGTCCCCGAGCCCCCGCGGAGCAGGTCCATGACCACCACCCCCCTCACCTCACTGACCGGGAACTACGCCCTCGACCCCGCACACAGCCAGATCGGCTTCGTGGCCAGGCACGCCATGGTCACCAAGGTGCGCGGCGCGTTCAACGAGTTCGAGGGAAGCGGCCACTTCGACGGCGAGGACCCCTCCAAGTCCTCCGCCTCGATCACGATCAAGTCGGCGAGCATCGACACCCGTAACGAACAGCGCGACGGGCACCTGCGCACCAACGACTTCCTGGACGCGCCGGCCTTCCCCGAGATCACCTTCGTGTCGACCGGTGTGCAGCGGCTCGGCGACACCACCTACCGGCTGACCGGCGACCTCACCATCAAGGACGTCACCCGCCCCCTCGGCATCGACTTCGAGTTCCAGGGCAGCGCCACGGACCCGTACGGGAACCTGCGCGTCGGCTTCGAGGGGTCGGCGGCGATCAGCCGCAAGGACTACGGCATCACCTGGAACGCCGCTCTGGAGGGTGGCGGCGTCCTGGTCGGGGACAAGGTGGTCCTGGAGTTCGAGGTGTCCGCGATCCGGCAGCCCTGACCCATCCCGCGGACCCGACGGCGCCGCGCGGCGGCGTCGGGTCCGCGAGGGAACCGCCCCGGGCCGTCCTCGCCGTGGAACCGGGCGCTCCCCGCCGGGCGCGGACACCCGCCTCCTGACCCGCCCGCACCCCACCGCCCCGAATCCGTGCGTGCCGCCCGTCGACGGGGTGCCCGAGGGCCCGCCCCGCGCCGTACGCCTCCCAGGGCTCCCGCGCGTCGAGCCGTCCCCCGTACGCCGGGCGAGGACCAGGGCCGCGACCACCCCGACGTGCCGTTCCCCGTCGGCAGCGCGGCCGGCCGCATGTCCGCGAGCAGGAGGCCCACTTGTGCCCCGGCCGTCGCGGCCGCGGCACACCGCGTGCACGCGCACGCGGCCCCCACGGTCGGGCCGTCGTACCAACACTCGCCCCGGTCAAGCCTGTTCGCCGACCGGCAGCAGGCCCGGCCCGCATACCGCCACCGGGCCCGGCTCCACGGCTCCCCGCCCCCGCCGACGGCCCGAGCCGTGGGGCGACGTCTTCCCGCCCCCCGACACGCCGATGTCAACGCGTGTCGTTTTTGCATATATTCGCAGATCTGTTACAGAATCGATACAATCCAAACCATGTCCGGAAAGGAATTCGGGACGCCATCGGAGAAAACTGTCGGCCGTTGAACGCCAGGAATCACGTCACTGAAAGCAGGGCCCTCAGGTATCCGATCGACCGCTATCTGCATCCGAACGCGGAGGTACTACGATGTCCGTCCCCAGGGCCGACTCCCGTAAGACTCGACAGGGTTACCCACTTGCTCGCCGCGCCGCCAGATTTCGAATCCCTCGCGTCTTTCCCATTCTCTTCGCCCTCACCGCCGGCATACTGACCGGCCCCGCCTCGCCCGCCCATGCGACCCCGCAGTACGGCGCCAAAGCCGTTGCCGTAGCGGCATCCAAAGAGGGAGCCCCGTACGCCCGCGGGGCGACGGGACCCAAACGCTTCGACTGTTCCGGCCTGATGCTCTATTCGTTCAGGAAGGCGGGCAGGAAGCTGCCCCGCACCGCCGAGCAGCAGTACGAGCAGACCTCCCACGTCTCCCGCAGCGACCGCGCACCGGGGGATCTGGTGTTCTTCCCCAAGGGCTCGACCGTGGAGCACGTCGGCATCTACGCCGGCCACGACAAGATCTGGCACGCCCCCCGCCCGGGCACCCGCGTACGGCTGGAGCGAATCTGGAGCGGGAACGTCCGCTACGGCCGCGCCGGTTGACCACACCGACCCCCACCAGCACGCGAACGGGGGCCCGCACCGTGGTGCGGGCCCCCGGACCGGGCGCGGAGCATCAGACGGAAGGGCCGCCGTACGGTGCGCCGTTGCCGTAGTAGAGGCCGAGCCGCTCGCGGTACTCGGAGTCCTCCAGGTGCGTGTTCCGGTGGAACTCCGGAGCGTCCTTGATCTCGTCCTTGGTGCGGTCGACGTAGATCTTCTTCTCGTCCACGTCGACCTTCGTGATCGCGCCCGCCGGGAGCAGGACCTCCTTGCCGAAGATCCACACGCCGGTGTCGACCACCAGGTAGGACGAGCCGACTTCATCGGAGTGCTTGTCGACCTTGCCGATGACACCCTCGGTCGCCTCGACCTTGAATCCGGTCAGATCGGTACCCCGGAGATGACCCGAAGTCTGGCGATAGGCCCACACGTTGTTCGTCATGGAAAGACAACTCCTTCGTATCGAACGGTCGATGGCCGAACGGATCGGCAGAAAAGACCGCGTCGGCTACCAGCGGTACCAGCGACCGCTACTGCCCTTGGGGCGGGCGACGAAGCCGACGAGCCACACGACCAGCACGATGACCGCAATCCACCACAGTGCCTTGAGAGCGAAACCGGCACCGAACAGGATCAGGGCGAGCAGAAGAACAAGAAGCAGGGGAACCATTGTTATCAACCTCCAGAACCTCTGCTGCCCCGCCCTCCCGCATTTACACAGGGCCCTCCGATCCTCCGGCGGAACACGCGCGGCGCCAACCCCTCAGGGAAGGATCGAATCGACATAACCGCCGTCGACGCGGAGGGCGCCGCCGGTCGTCGCCGAGGCGAAGGCCGAGCTCAGGTAGACGACCATGTGCGCGATCTCCTCCGGCTCGATCAACCGCTGCAGCAGCGACTGGGGCCGGTACTCGCGCATGAAGGCGCGCTGCGCCTCGTCCCAGGGCAGGTCCCGGTCCACGAGCCCGTAGACGAAGTCCTCCACCCCTCCCGTGTGCGTGGGCCCGGCGATGACCGAGTTCACGGTCACGCCCGTCCCCGCGGCCTCCTTGGCGAAACCGCGGGACACCGCGAGGAGGGCCGTCTTGGACATGCCGTAGTGGATCATCTCCGCCGGGATCGCCACGGCCGAGTCGCTGGCGATGTTCTGGACGCGGCCCCACGAGCGTCCGATCATGCCCGGCAGGTAGTGCCGGGTGGTCCGGACGGCCGTGAGCACGTTCGTCTCGAAGTAGCGGCGCCACTCGGCGTCGTCGATCTCCAGGGCAGGGCGCGATCCGAAGATGCCGAGGCTGTTGACCAGGATGTCGACGTCGGGGACGGCCTCGAAGACGGCGCGGGCGCCCTCGTCCGTCGAGAGGTCGCCGGGCGCGGCGAGGAAGCGGCCGCCGTCCGCCCCCAGCCGCTCCACCGCCGTCTCCACGGATTCCCGGCCCCGGCCGTTGACGGCCACCCGCGCTCCGGCCCCGGCCAGACCGGCCGCGATGGCCGCGCCGATTCCCTGGGTCGAGCCGGTGACCAGTGCGGTCTTCCCGGTGAGATCGATGAGCACGCTGCTGCCTGCCTGTCTGCCGCGACGCGGCCGTAAGAGGGGGACGCTCCCCGTCGCACTTCCCGTTTTCCACCGGTTTCCCACGATGGGCGGCCTGATTCATTGCACCGGCTTCCGCCGTCTGCCGGACCGGGCAGGGGGTAGACGGCTGGCATGTCTCCTCACGCACGCCCCTCGTCCGGGTCCGGAATCTGAGCGCCCGGTGGTCCCACCGTCCTCTCCGCCCCCGTCCCCGCAGCCGTCACCGCGCCCGTCCGGGCGCCGGCGCGCGCGCATCGGCACCGTGCTGCGGGGCACCGTCGTGCGCGGCTGGCACGACAACCTCTCCGACTGCGCGGCGGCCCTGACCTACTACTCGGTGCTGGCCCTCCTGCCGGCGCTGCTGGTGGCCGTCTCCCTGTTCGGCCTGGCCGGTACGCCGACCCGCGAACGGCTCGTGTCCGACCTCACCTCGTACCTGCCGCCGCAGTCCGCCCAGGTGCTCCAGGAGGCCCTGGCCGGCCTGGTCAGTTCACAGAACTCCACCTGGGCCCTGCTCATCAGCGGCGTGCTCAGCGCGCTGTGGTCCGCGTCCAGCTACCTCGCGGTCTTCCGCCGGGCCCTGCACACCATGCACCGCGTGCCCGACGCCCGGCCGCCGCTGCGCACCGCGCACACCATCGTGCTGACCGCCCTGACCCTGCTGGCCCTGCTGCTCGCGGGGGCCGCGCTCCTGCTGCTGTCGGCGCCCGCGGCGCGCAGGCTCTCGCAGCTCCTGGGCCACGACACCAGCGGGGCCTGGGCGGTGGCCCGCTGGCCGGCCCTGCTGCTCGTCGTGACGGCGCTCGTCCTCGTCCTGTTCCGTACGGGACCCAAGCTGAGCCCCGGCCGCACCCGGCGGGGGCTGCCCGGGGGCGTACTGGCCGCGCTGCTGTGGCTCACCGCGTCGTTCCTGTTCACGCTGTACAGCCAGAGCGGGCTCGGCACCTACAGCAGGGTGTACGGGTCGCTCGCGGGGATCGTGGTCTTCCTGATCTGGCTGTGGCTGGGGAACCTGTCCCTGCTCATCGGCGCGCAGTTCAACGCGGAACTCCAGCGCCGGTCCCCCGCGGCCGCCGCACCGGAGCCGGAGCCCCGGCCCGCCGACCCCGCGCGCTCCGCCGGCCCCTGGTCGTCCTGGACGCGGGCGGCGCGGACGCGCGGTACGAAGGCACGCGCGGCGCGGGGCCTGCGGCCCTGACTCCCGCGGGAGGGCGGGTCCGGCCGCGCGGCGGCCGGGCCCCCGCGGCGGTCACCGCCCCGGGCGGGGAGGCAGCACCATGGCGCGCCCCTCGTCGACCGAGGGAGCGGCGGCGAACACCCGGTCGGCTCCGGTCAGTCTGAGGAGTTGCGCGAGGTGCGCGGGCTGGGAGCCCGCCAGCACGACGTCCCGTGCCAGGGTCGCCTGAAGCAGGATCGTCAGGGTGATCGAGTCGGCGAACGACACCCGGGTGACATCGACGACGAAGCGCCGGACGCCTTCGGCCTGCGGGTCCAGGGCCAGGCGCAGCGGACCGGCGTTGTCGAGGTCAAACTCGCCCGCCATCACCACGACGCGCACGCCGTCCTGCTGATCCAGCACATCGACCTGGCAGCGCTCGGCAGTCACCCTGGACTCCCCTCCGTCTACGTTCAGTGCGGCGATGGACTACCCATGGCCTGTACCAACCATGCACGGTGGCTTCCGCGCGCCGGTGGGCGGCCCCCGGCTCGACGGATCCGGCCACGTGCCCTCAGCGCAGGGGCACGAGCACCTCTATGCACTTGCCGCCGCCGGGCAGCGAGGTGATGGCGACGTCCTTGGCGAGCCGGCAGATCAGGGGCCAGCCGAACCCGCCCGGGCCGGCGTACCCCTCCTCCCGGAGGAGGGCCACCGGCATCCGCGGGCTGGCGTCGGCGACCGTGAGCACGAGCCCGTCCGCCTCCAGCCTGACGCCGAACCCGGTGAGGCCACCGCCGTGCCGGATGGCGTTGGTGGCGAGCTCCGACGTCACCAGCAGGATGTCGGTGAGGCCCTCGTCCGTCCCGGCCCGCTCCGGGGGGAGGCTCTCGACCAGCTCCCGGACCCGGGCGCGCGCCTGGGCCACCGTGGCCGGCAGCTCCTGTGAGAGCTCCGGGTGCTGCCGTCCTTCGTACTCCATCGACTCCGCCGTTCCGCCTTCTGCGCCGCGGCCCCCGCGACCCGGCTCGCCCCCGAACCGCGGGCGCTGACAGGGCCCTTCCCCGCGTACCGCGACCGCACCCGTCACACCAGTTGGATTCCGATCAAGCAGGTGTCGTCATCGGTGTCGGACTTGCTGTGGGTGAGGAGCCGGTCGAGGCGCCGCTCCAGGTCGCGCGGGGCGTCCCTGGTACGGACGAGGAACTCCCCCACCGCGTCGTTGACCGACAGGTCCCTGCGTTCCACCAGTCCGTCCGTGAACATGAGAAGGGTATCGTCCCGCTCCAGCCGGATCTCCTGCTCGGTGTAGCCGACGTCGTCGAGGACGCCGAGGAGCAGGCCGTCGGAGAGCGGCAGCGACTCCACGCTCTCGCCGCGGATCAGGACGGGCGGCAGGTGCCCGGCCCGCGCCCAGCGCAGGATCCCGGTCTCGGGGTTGTAGAGGCCGCAGACGGCGGTGGCCGTCACCTGGTCGGTGAGGCGGTGGGCGACCCGGTTGAGCCAGGACAGCAGCTGCCCGGGGCCGGCGCCGGTCACGGCCAGTCCGCGCAGTGCGTTGCGCAGGACGACCATGCCCGTCGCCGCGCCGATGCCGTGCCCGGCGACGTCGCCGACGCACAGCATGACCTCCTTGGAGGGCAGCAGGACCGTGTCGTACCAGTCGCCGCCGACGAGCGCCTCGGACTCCGCCGGCCGGTACCGTACGGCGATCCGCATGCCCGGCACCTCCAGCGGCGCCGGCGCGGGCGGCATGATCGCCTGCTGGAGCTGGAGGGTCAGCCGGACCCGGTCGGCCGACTCGGCCTCCGTGTGCGCGAGCTGGTCGCGGGTCGCGGCCAGCGCGACCTCGGTCCAGTGCTGGGCGGAGATGTCCTGGTAGGCGCCCCGGACGGCGACCAGGCCGTCCTGGCCGTCGAGCACCGGTTCGGCGACCACCCGGATGTGCCGGGTGATGCCGTCGGGCCGCTGGAGGCGGAAGTCGACGGACGCGTCACGCCGGTGGTGCAGCACGGTGCGCAGGAAGCGCCGGATGTCGACCCCGTCGTCGGGGTGGGCGTGGTCGGGCAGTTCCTCCATCGGAACGGGCGGGGCCGCGGCCGAGCGTCCGTAGATGTCGAACAGCTGGCTGTTCCAGGTGACCTTCCCCGCGGTCAGGTTCTCCTCGAACCCGCCGACCCGGCCGAGCCGCTGGGCGTGCTGGAGCAGGCTCGCCAGCCGCGCCGTCTCGTCCTCCGTCCGCCACAGGAGCAGCAGGGCGGCGCCGTGGCGGCTGATGCTGACCTCGGCGACCGCCGGGAGGGCGACCTGTCCGACCAGGGCCGTCAGGGTGGTCCGCTGGTTGCGCAGCGGTTCGCCGGTCGCGTGGACCCGCTCGGCCTTCTCGTACAGGCCGTTGTCCTCGGCGGCCGTGGGGTACGCCTCCAGGAGCAGGGAGCCGCTTATGGCGCCCCGGGGCCGGCCGACGGGGTCGACGAACCGCCCGTTCACGTGGTGGATGCGGAAGTCGGTCAGGTTTCCCTGCGCGTCCAGGGCCGGCGTGAGGACGAGGGCCGGGTCGTTCAGGTTGTCGGCGAGGTCGGTGAGCTCCTCCAGCTCCGGCCAGGCGGCCGGGCCGCCGTGCGTGCGTTCGGGCGCCGGCAGGTCGTGCAGGGTGTGGGAGCACAGCTCGGCGAGGGCTTCCAGCTGGCGCAGGACCTGGGGCGGCTGCGGGGCCAGCGGTTGGGGCCAGCAGACCTCCAGCACGCCGTGGACCCGCCCCCCGGAGCCGGACGGCAGGGCGATCCGGCCCCCGCCGGGCCAGGTGTGGCGCCCCAGTGAGGGGGCGTCCCGGTCGGCGGGGTGGTGCGAGGCCACCGGGCCGCGCTCGGTGAGCGCCAGCCGGGCGAAGGTGCCGACTTCCGGGGGAACGTACCGCCAGCGCGCCGCTTCCGCCTCGGGGAAGCCGGCGTGCCCGGCGAGGACGAGCGACCCGTCGGTTCCGGCGCTCCACACGGCGACGGCCACCGCGCCCAGCGGGTCCAGGGCGTTCTCCAGCAGGGACCGCGCGACGGCCTGGGTGTCGCTCGCGGCCAGGACGCCGCTCTCGGCGGTGCGCAGCCGCACGGAGAGCGGGAGCGCCGCCGGATCCGCCGACGGGGGCTCCTTGGTGCGCTCGGCGAAGTCGGCGGCGAGCTCGCTGACCCGGTCCCGGGAGGCCTGGTTGACGATGTCGGCGGCCAGTTCCAGGCGGGACACCGCCGCTTGGGCGGCGAGGCGGTCCAGTTGCTCCGCCGCGTGGGCGGGGCCGCAGCGCAGCCGTTCGACGAGGATGCCCTTGGCCAGCTCCACCAGGGCCCGCCCGTCGGCGGCGGCATCGGCCTCCCGCACCTCGCGGCGCAGCCGCTCCACCGTGGCCACCAGCCGGCCGACCGCGGAGTCGGGCGCGGCCGCCGGCGCGGAAGGCGGGACGGTCGGCGCGGAGGGCGGGACCGTCGGCGCGGAGGGCGGGACCGTCGGCGCGGAAGGCGGGACCGTCGGCGCGGAAGGCGGGACCGTCGGCGCGGAGGGCGGACCGGGAAGGAGCACGGGCACGGGCACGGGTACGACGGCCTCGGGTTCCTGTGACGGGCTGTACGGGGTGCTCACCCTGTCCCCTTTTCTCGTTGCTCGGGTGCGCCGGGAGCGGACCGCCCCCGGCATCGCCTTGGCGGTGACCTCGATGATCGGGCAGACCCGCGTGGCCGGGCATCCGGCGGATCTCCGCGGTGGCCGTGTACCCGTACATCTCCGACATCATCACGTCCGTCGGGACGAGATCGACGTGCGGGTGCCGGACCGGCACCTCGATGCCGTGCGGCTCCGGGCGGACCGTGCGGGCCGGACCCGGGGCACAAAGCGGGGACCTGCGGCGACTGACCCGCGGCGGCCGGGGTAGGCGCGCCATAACGACAGCACCGGAAGGCAATCTCATGGCGAACCCGTCCATGCACGGCCCCGTCCAGCAGCACGACCGCGAGTCGACCGGCGCACTGGTCGAGCAGGCCGCAGAGCAGCTGACCCGGCTCGTGCGCCAGGAGATGAGCCTGGCGCAGGCGGAGATGCGGGAGAAGGGCAAGCGGGCCGGCCTCGGCGGCGGCCTGTTCGGCGGCGCGGGCGTCGTCGGCGTCCTCGCCCTGCAGGCCCTGCTGGCCGCGGCGATCGCGGCCCTCGCCCTGGTCCTCCCCGTGTGGGCCTCGGCACTGATCGCGGCGGGGGTGCTGACCGCCGTGGCGGCGGTACTCGCGTCGATGGGGAAGAAGCAGATCGGCCGGGCCGTCCCGCCGGCCCCCGAACAGACCATCCGGAGCGTGAAGGCCGACGTGGCCGAGATCAAGGAGAGGGCACACCGATGAGCGAGGACCACGCCGACCGGAAGCACGCCGCACCCGCACCCACCCCGGCGGAACTGCGCGAACAGGTGCGGGAAACCCGCGAGGAGCTGGGCCACACGGTGGAGGCCCTCGCGGCGAAGGCGGACGTCAAGGCACAGGCCAAGGCCAAGGCTGCCGAGGTGAAGTCCCAGATCCGGGACCGGGCCGCGCAGGTGAAGTCCCAGGTGCACGACGCGGCCGCGCACGTGGCGGACGCGACGCACGACAAGACGCCGGGGACCGTACGGGACACGGCGGCGCAGACCAGGGACCAGCTCACCGCGTCGGCCTCGGCGGTGGCGGCCACGGTCCAGCAGCACACGCCCCCGCAGGCCCGTGAGAAGGCCCGGATCGTCGCGACGGTGGCGCGCCGCCACCGCACCGCCCTGATAACGGCCGGCGTCGTGGTCACGCTCGCCGTGCTGCGCCGGGCCCGGAGGAGGAACCGATGAACACGTCGAAGGTCGCCTACAGGCCGGTCGGCCTGGTGCTCGGCATCGCGGGCGGTATGGCGGCCGGTGCCGCGGTCCGGCAGATCTGGAAGGTCGTCGGCAACGACGGCGACGCCCCGGACGCGACCGACGAGGACCGCACGTGGCGGGAGATCCTGCTCGCGGCCGCCATCCAGGGCGCGGTCTTCGCCGTCGTGAAGGCGGCCGTCGACCGGGCGGGCGCCACGGGCGTCCGCCGCCTGACGGGCACCTGGCCGGACTGACCCGGGGGCGGCGCGCCCGCGCCCCGACGGCCCGCCGTGCCCGATGCCCCGCGATGATCTTCGCGGGGCATCCGTTTTAGCCCGAGCAATCCGGGTAAGCGATGTTTCGTCTTGGAAATCCTGTTCCTCAGTGGAACGGCCCGGCCACAGCGCCGGACCCGCCGCCGGGGACCCCGCACATTGGAGAACCTCGTGTCCGTCGTGAAGAGTGCCCTGTCGGATGCCGACCTGAAGACCGTCGGCGAAGCGCTGCAGGGCGCGCTGGTGGATCTCGTCGACCTCGCCCTCGTGGCCAAGCAGGTCCACTGGAACGTCGTCGGCCCCCGCTTCCGGTCCGTCCACCTCCAGCTCGACGAGGTCGTCGCCTCGGCCCGCACCCACTCCGACGTGGTGGCCGAGCGCGCGTCCGCCCTCGGCGTGACCCCGGACGGGCGGGCGGCGACGGTCGCGTCGACGAGCGCCATCGCCGACGTGCCCGAGGGCCTGATCAAGGACGCCGACGCGGTGCGCATCCTGGTGGACGCCCTGGGCGCCGTGATCACCCGCATGCGCGAGCGCATCCAGGCCACCGGCGACCCGGACCCGATCACCGAGGACATCCTGATCGGCCTGACGGGCGACCTCGAGAAGCACGCCTGGATGTTCACCGCCGAAAGCGCCTGACCCCACCGCGAACGATGCCCCGACCGCCTCCGGGCGGCCGGGGCATCCGTGCGTCCGGGAGGCGGTGGGGTATGCGCCGTGCCGGGCGGGCGCGGTGGCGGGGCGCTGTGCGACCGGGCGGGGCTCGATGGCTTCAGGCGGGCCCCGGAAGGTGGGGGCGGCGGACCACGAGGACCGCTCGGTCGTCCTGGTGTCGGGTGGCGCGGGCGCAGCCCATCAGCGCGTCCGCGATCTCGTCCACCGAACCGTGCCGCGTCGCCTCCAGCGTCCGGCAGACCAGGGCCGTGCCGTCGTCGAGGCTCAGGCCGGGGCCCTCCACGAGCCCGTCGGTGAACAGGGCCATCGTGTCGCCCTCCGCCAGGCTGCCCCGGGAGAGCGGGTACCGCGTGCCGTGCAGGACCCCCAGCGGGAGGCCGCCCGGGTTCTCCTCGGCCCGGGCCCCGGCCGGGCCGCACTGGACGGGCGGTACGTGTCCGGCGCGTGCGGACAGGACCCGGCCCCGCGGGTCGAGGAGGAGGTAGAGGCAGGTGGCGAAGCCGGGGGCGCCCATCTGCAGCATCAGCTCGTTGGTGCGCTGCAGGACGCGGTCCGGGGAGGAGTCCTGCCAGGCGTACGCGTGCATGGCCGTCCGCACCTGTCCCATCAGGGCCGCAGCCTGGATGTTGTGGCCCTGGACGTCGCCGATGATGCAGGCGACCGAGCCGTCGGGGAAGGTGATGACGTCGTACCAGTCCCCGCCCACGTCCAGCCCCTCGTGCGCCGGCAGGTAGCGCGCCGCGATCTCCAGGCCGTCGATCGAGGGGAGCGCGGCGGGCAGCATGTCGCGCTGCAGTGCGCCGGCCAGTTCCAGGCGGGCGGTGCTGAGCCGGATCCGCGCCCAGGCCTGGCCCGCGAGTTCCGCCGTCACCCCGAGGAGCGTGCGCTCCGGTTCCGTGACGGGGTGGGGGCGGTCGTAGGTGATGACCCAGCCGCCCAGCGGCCTGCCCGGTTCGGCGGCGAACGGAACCATCAGGAAGGACTGGGCGGTCGTCGCGTCCAGGAGGTGGTGGGCGCACGGCCAGGTGGCGCGGTAGGCCTCGCGCGATTCGATGGCTTCCATGCGGCCGGTACGGATGGCCTGGGCCAGCGGCTTCGGGGCGTCCAGCGGCATGCCGTGCAGGGAGCGGGCCATGGCCGGGTCGATGCCGTCGCCGAAGGTCACGCGCAGCCGTTCGTTCTCGACGAACGCGAGCAGCGTGCCCGTCCCGGAGAACGCGGGCGCCACCTTGTGCAGGATCGCGTCGGTCAGCTCCTCCTCGGTCTTGGCGGAGACGAACGCGGCCGCGAGTTCCCGCACGAGCCTGCTCTGGCGCGAGTGCTCCCGGGCCAGTGACCGGCGGCGTTCCACCGCGAGGGTGGTGTCGGAGGTGGAGCCCACGATCTGGCGCGGCCCGTCGAACCCCAGGCGCAGGATGCCGGACCTGGAGGTCAGCCGGCGGTAGCCGCCCTCGCCGTCGGGGTGGCGGAAGCTGATGTGCGCCGTGTCGGTCTCGCCGCGCCTCAGCGCCCAGAACGCGCGGGTGACCTCGTCCACGTCGTCGGGGTGCAGCTGTTCCAGTACCGCCTGGAGGGGGAGGTCGCCGAAGGTCCGGTGGCGGCTGTGGGACAAGGCGTTGTCGATCCAGCGGAACCGGTCGTGCGTTTCGTCGTACGCCCACACCGACTGCCCGCGCAGCGTGGCCGCCGCGTGCAGCACGGCCCAGTTCTCCCAGCCCGGGCCCGGGGGTTCGGCCAGGTCGACGGCGGCGGTGGTCCGGCCGCTCGCGTCCACGGCCGGGCGGGCCGAGGCCACGCACAGGACCGGTTCCCGCCGCCCCCGCAGGACGAGCGGTCTTCTCGCGACGGGCGGGGCGGCGCCGTGCCCCACCGCGATCGCCTCGGCCGCGTCCGTCAGGAGGCGGACGGCGGAGCCGGCGTGGCCGGCCGGGGCGAGGTCGGCGAAGGTGCCGGACAGGAGCACTTCGGCCTCGACCCCGAGCAGCGCGCACACCCGCGCGTCGGCGTCCAGGATCACGCCTCCCCCGCCCACCCCGTCGGAGAGGTCGACCAGGAGCCGGGCGGTCTGCGGGTGGGCTGCGGGCAGGGAGGGCATCGGGCTGTCCGTCCGGTCGCTCGGGGGGGCACGACCCTCCACTGAAGCGCAGGAGGACGGAGGCGGCCCAGAGGCTCTCGCCCGTACCGGACGGGCCGAAGTGCCGTACGGACCGGGCCGAATTCCCGTACGCCGAGAAGCCCGAGGTCCCGCACTCCCCCCGGGTCCCGGGCCGCGTGCGGGACGTCGACGGGGAGCGGCGGGGCGCGGATCGCGGCCGCGCCGGGGACCGGTCGCGACGGCGCATGCATGCACACGGGGTAACGGGGCAGCTGCGTATCACACTCCGTAGAAAGGCAGTCTCGTGCTGAAGCCCGCCCCCGCCGTCCTTCGTGGCCTGCTGTCCCGATACGCCGACGCACGGATCACGCTGGCCCTCGAGGACTCCCCCGAGGTCCGCCTCGAGTTGGAAAATGTTTCGTTCACGCTGTGCGTGGCAACTGCGACCCGGAACATCAAGGACGCCCTGGCGGCCGCCGACGACATGCTGGCGGCCGCGCCCTGTGCCCCGTCCAAGGCCGCCGCCACTCCGGCGGGCGCGCCGGCCGGTACGGCCGCCGCCTGACCGGTCGGCGGCAGGTCCCGGCCCGCCCCGCTTCCCCGCGGAACGGGCCGGGATCCGTCGCCGTCGGCGTCGGATAGGGTCCTGGGCGGCAACAGACCCGAACCGAGGAGTACGCGGCATGATCGACCAAGAGCAGCAGCTCAGCGGCGTACTGAACCCGCCCGCGGGCAGCCGCACGGCGGACGAGCGGATCCGGCGCATCCGCCGGCGCCTGGAGCGGCTGATCGGCATCGCCGCGACCGAGGGGAACTCCGTACTGCCGCTCCGCAACGGGGACGAGATCTTCGCCGCGATGCTGGACGCGATCGGCTCGGCCCGCCACACGGTCGACATGATGACGTTCGTGTACTGGAGGGGCGACATCGCCCGGCAGTTCGCCGAGGCCCTGACCGACCGGGCCCGCGCCGGTGTCCGGGTGCGGCTGCTGCTGGACGGCTTCGGCAGCCGTCTCATAGAGCAGACCCTGCTGGACGGGATGAAGGACGCGGGCGTCGAGGTCGCGTGGTTCCGCAAGCCGCTCTACCTCTCGCCGCTCAAGCAGAACCACCGCTGTCACCGCAAGGTGCTGGTCGTCGACGAGCGGACCGCCTTCACCGGCGGCGTCGGCATCGCCGAGGAGTGGTGCGGCGACGCGCGCAACCCCGGCGAGTGGCGGGACACGCACGTCGAGGTGCGCGGCCCGGCCGTCGACGGCATCGCCGCGGCCTTCGCCCAGAACTGGGCGGAGTGCCACACCGAGCTGTTCGACGAACGCGACCGGTTCGTCACCCACGAGACCAGCGGCGGCGCCATCGTGCAGGTGGTCCGCGGTTCGGCCAGTTTCGGGTGGCAGGACATGCAGACGCTGATGCGGGTGATCCTGGAATCGGCTGAGGAGCGGGTGCGTCTGGCGACCGCGTACTTCGCCCCCGACACCTACTTCATCGAGCTGCTCTGTGCCACGGCCCGCCGCGGCGTCGAGGTCGAGATCCTGCTGCCCGGGCCGCACACCGACAAGCGCGTGTGCCAGCTGGCCGGTCAGCACCACTACGAGGCGCTGACCGCCTGCGGCGTGAAGATCCACCACTACCAGCCGACCATGATGCACGCCAAGATCGTGACCATGGACGGCGTGGTGTCCCTGATCGGCTCGACGAACTTCAACCGCCGGTCGCTGGACCACGACGAAGAGGTGATGCTCGCCGTGATGGACGCCGAGTTCACGGCGACCCTCGACGCGCACTACGACGAGGACCTCCAGGTGAGCGACCCGATCCGCCCTGGACGCTGGAAGCGCCGCTCGGTGCTCCAGCGCGCCAGGGAGACCGCGGTCCTGCCCATCCGCCGCTACCTGTAGCAGCCCCGCTCGCCCGGTCCGTCGCCCGGGACGCCCGGCACGCCCAGGACCTCGTGGGCGTCCTGGGCGTCCGCGCGCCGGATGATGACGGGCGCGGGGCTTCCCTGCCGCGTACAGGGTGCCCGGCGCCGTCCCCGTACGCCGGGCTCCGCCTCGGCCCGGGTGGCGGCCTGGAGCGCGGCGCTGACGAGGGTGGCCAGCAGGTCGATGTCGGAGTCGATGTCCAGACGTACCGTCACCCACTCCGATCCGGTGCGCAGATGGACCGCGGTGGATCCGGCGAGGGCCGGCTCCAGCTTCGCGATCATCGCGCGGGTCAGATGGACGTCAGCCTCGTGATCGCCGTGGAAGTGGACGATCTCCTGTGAACCGGCGTTGAGGCCGAGTCCAGTGCCGCACGGGGTGCGGCCTTCGCTGAGTGCAGGCCAGCTCATGAGCTGTTCACTGGCGTGCCTGGCAGTGTTCATGACCCGAGCCTGCCCGGACGGGGACCCGCACCACAAGAGCGCTGACTCAATCGCTCCCCCGTACCGCGGAATTCGGCCGCCGCCCCGCGAGACCCCGGCCCCGCAGGGGCGCCGCACGGCCGAGCGGGGTTTCGACCGCGGTCCGGGGGTCACACGCGCAGAGGTAACGGTCCGCGAGGAAGGACTCCACCATGGCAACGATGATCCTGCTGATCGCGCCGATGCTGCTGGCGCTCCTGCTCGTCAAGCGGCGGGGCGCTCAACCCGCCCGCCACCGGGCCGGACGGACCTGAGGAACGCGTGCCGAAAAGGCCGGAACCAGGAAAGTGAGGTGGGTGCCTTGTCGCTCCGTGCGGTGGGCTGGGCCAGGTCGTTCCCCATCTACCGAGGGCCGGGGTCGGCCCGTCGGTGGAGCATGGAGCACCTGGAGGCCCTGAACTGGACCGAGGACGCCCCCGACGTCGTCCATTCCGTCCTGCTGACCGTGTCCGAACTGGTCACCAACGCACACGTCCATGCCCAGAGCAGTGCCCAACTCGTCCTGACCTGGGACGGCGAGTGCCTGCACGTCAGCGTGGCCGACTCCGACCCCGGTCTTCCGGCCGCGGGCGAGGCCGCGGAAGGAGCCGTCTCCGGCCGGGGGCTCGCCATCGTCGACGCCCTCGCCGACCGCTGGGACGCCCACGCCTTCCACGGCGGCAAGACCATCACCGCCTGTTTCCACCCGCCCGGACGGCCGGATCCTCACCGCGACACCGACCCGGCCGAATCCGGCCACCTGCGCCCGCACGCCCCGGGCTGAGCCGGCGGCCGCGGCGGGACTCCGGGCCGGGCACGCGTGAGGCACCGGGTGCACGCGTGAGGCACCGGGTGCACGCGTGAGGCACCGGGTGCACGCGTGAGGCGCCGGGTGCACGCGTGAGGCGCCGGGTGGGCGCCGCGGAGGGCCGCCGGAACCGATCGACTTCCACAAAATGTTGACGCGCATCTATCGCAACGTCGCTCCCCTGCCGCACGCTTCAGCTACCTTCCCCGTTTCGCCCCGACGTCTCGTCGGCGACGGGAAGTGCTGTCCGACGCGTGCTCGTTGGGAGGCAACACCACATGGACCCGTACGGCGAGTGTCCCGCCCCCGCTTCCGCCACAGCCCCCGCTCCCCCTCCCCCTCCGGCCCCGGCTCCGGCCGCCACTCCACCCCCACCCCCACCGGGCCGCCGCAACGTGCTGGCCGGCATCGGACTGGCCGCGGCCACCCCCTTCCTGCTCGGCATTGACCGCGGCGCGGGCGCCGGCCGCACCGCTCCGCGGGCCGAGGGGCCGCCGGGACGGCCCACCGGCCCGGCGACCGTGCTGAGGAACGCCTCGCTCGTGCTCACCATGGACCCCGCGACCGGCCAGGGGCCTCTGGGCACGGTCGAGCACGCGGACGTCCTCATGACGGACGGCCTCGTCACGGCCGTCGGGCGGCGGTTGCCGGCGCCGCCGGGCACGCACGTGATCGATGCCTCCGGAAAGCTCGTCATGCCGGGGTTCGTCGACGTCCACACCCACCTGTGGCAGTCGTCGATGCGCGGCGGCTGCGCGGACCGCGACCTCTTCGGCTGGCTGGCCGACTGCAACCGGACGACGTTCTCGCGGATCGCCCCGGCGGACATGTACCGCTTCGTGCGCCTCGGCGCCCTCGACTCCGTCCAGTCCGGCGTGACGACGCTCGTGGACTGGGTGGACGCCCTCCCCTACGACACGACGGTGCAGTACGTCCGCGCCCTGACCGACACGCGGGTGCGCTTCGCCTACGCCATGTTCCAGGGCGAGCGCGACGCCCCCCTGATCGCCCGCGCCAAGCGCGAGCTGATCGACCCGGTGCCGCTCGCCTCGGCGCAGGTCGCCACGCACGCGGCGCGGCCCCTGCAGGGCCTCAACCGGCTCCACTGGGAGATCGCCCGGGACTTGGGCGTCATGCTCAACAGCCACGTCCTCGAACGCCACGAGCAGCACGCGGACGATCCCGTGCGCGTCCTCACGGACATCGGCGCGCTCGGGCCGCGCCTGTTGATGAACCACGCGATCCACCTGACCGACGACGAGGTGGCCGCCGTCGCCGCGCACGACGTGCGGGTCGCGCACTGCCCGTTGAGCAACATGCGCCTCGCCTCCGGCATCATGCGGCTCCCGGACCTGGCGCGCCGCGGCGTCAAGGTCGGACTGGGCCAGGACGGCGGTACGAACGACACCTCGGACGTCTTCGCGCTGATGAAGGCGGCCATCGGCCTGCAGCGGGCGCGCTCCCTCGACTCTTCGGTGTTCCCGCAGGTCCACGACGTGCTGCGGATCGCGACGATCGGCGGGGCCGAGGCCATCGGCATGGCCGACCGGGTCGGCTCGCTGACGCCGGGCAAGTGCGCCGACGTCATCGTGATCGACCCGGCCGCCCTCAACTTCGCGCCCCGGTTCGACTGGGTGAACCAGGTCGTCTTCAACGGCCGCCCGGAGAACGTCCACGCGGTCTTCGTCGGCGGCCGCCCGCTCAAGCTCGGCGGCCGCCTCGTCGACGTCGAGCCCGGCCGCGTGGTGCGCGAGGCGGAGGCCGCGGCGGCCCGGCTCCGTGACACCGCGTGAACGGATGTCCCGGGTGAGGCGGGTGAGGCGGACAGTGCCGGAGTGAACCGCCGGGACGGTCCGTGCGTCTTGTATCCCATACGTGGTCATACGTACGGGGAGACAGACCGAGGCGGCCGGAAGCGGCCGCAGAGGAGGACGCATCGTGGAAGCAGCAGGAGCACACCCGTCCCGCCGCGCGGTCCTGGCCGCCGGCGCGGGCACCCTGGCCGCCGTCATGGCCTCGGGCGGGACGGCCTTCGCCGCGCCGCCGGGCGGGGAGGGCGTCCTGGACGAGCTGCGGGCGCTGGAGCGCGAACACTCGGCCCGGCTGGGGGTGTTCGCACGGAACACCGGCACCGGACGCACGGTCCTGTACCGCGCCGACGAGACCTTCCCCATGTGCTCGGTGTTCAAGACGCTCGCCGCCGCCGCGGTCCTGCGCGATCTGGACCGCGACGGGGAGTTCCTCGCGCGGCGCATCCGGTACACCGCCCAGGACGTACGGCGCTCCGGGTTCGGCCCCGTCACCGGGAAGGAGGAGAACCTGGCCGGCGGCATGACCGTGGAGCAGCTGTGCGCGGCCGCGATCTGCCAGAGCGACAACGCGGCCGCCAACCTGCTGCTGCGCGAGCTCGGCGGTCCGCGCGCCGTCACCCGCTTCTGCCGTTCGACGGGCGACGGCGTCACCCGGCTCGACCGGTGGGAGCCGGAGCTGAACTCGGCGGAGCCCGGCCGCCTGACGGACACCACCAGCCCCCGCGCCGTCGGCCGGACGTACGAGCGCCTCGCCCTGGGCGACGCGCTCGCGCCGCCGGACCGGGAGCGGCTCACGGGCTGGCTGCTGGCCAACACGACCAGTACGGAGCGGTTCCGCGCGGGCCTGCCGGCGGACTGGGTCCTGGGCGACAAGACGGGCGGCGGCGAGTACGGCACGAACAACGACGTCGGCATCGCCTGGCCGCCGCGCGGGGCGGCGCCGGTCGTCATGGCCGTCCTGACGACCAAGCACGAGCCGAAGGCGGCCGCGGACAACCCGCTGGTCGCCCGGACCGCCACCCTGCTGGCCGCGGCCCTCGCCTGACCGCCGCTCCGGGCGGGGCCGGCGTCCGGCGCCGGGTGTGGGCCGAACGGGGGCTCGTCCCCGGTGCGGACGACCGGGTTGCGCCGATGCCGCCGCCGGTCGCTGAACACTGGTGGACCACTCACCTCACCGGAAGGACCCGGCCATGGCGAACGTGCGGCGCATCGGCGATGTCGAGACGCGGGAGATCGAGGTCTTCGAACTGGAACTGGACGAGGCGGACCGGGCCGCGATGCGCGCCGACCCGGACGCGTACGTCAGGGAGGTGCTCGCCGGGGAGATCAGCCACATCAACGGCGTCGCCGTCGACGTGCACATCCTCGACGAACTCGCCCGCGGTACGGCCGTCTCCGGTGGACCGTACGTCGTGCACCACACGGTCAGCGGACGGTGGGCCTCCCGGGTCGAGATCACCGACCCGAAGCAGTAGCCGCCACGGCCCGCCCGGTGTTCCTGCCGGTGCTCCGGGGGCCCGGAGCACCGGCAGGCGCCCGCCCGGTCAGCCGGCGAGCAGCGCCGCCAGCGCCACGGCCGTGTCCGGGTGGCGGGCGGCCAGGGCCGCGCCGCCCGGGCCGGCGCCGGCCGTGTCCCACTCCCCCTCGCACCCCAGCAGGGACGCCACCGCGTCGCACGCGGCGGGGTGTGCGGCGAGCAGCGCGCTGCCGCGGCGGTCCGTCGCGCGGGACGCCGGTCGCGCGGAGAGCGGCTGCGGGCCGGCGCGCCACGGCGGCACCCACGCGTCCAGGGTCGCGAGCCGGCCGGGGAAGATCCGTCCGGCCTCGCGGATCAGCAGCGGGGCGAGCTCGGCGCCTCCCGAGCGGAGGGTGGAGATCAGGGTCGGCAGCCACGGCAGGAGGACCGGGTCCGGGAGCCGGGCGAAGGCGTTCGACACGGCTTCCACGACGAAGTCGGTGAGTCCCGGTACCGGTTCCAGGGCGTCCACGAAGCCGCTGAGGTAGCGCGGGTAGGCGGGCACCACCATGGGGTTGCCGAGCAGTTGGTCGCACTTCGCGCGGAGGTCCGCGCGGGTGAGGTGCCCGAGGTGGACCTGGGCCGCCCACAGCAGCGCCGTCTTCGACGGGTCCCGCGGGTGCGACTGGGCGACGGCGAGTTCGAGCTGGGTCCGGTCGCTCCCCAGCGACAGCGCGAGGCCCTCCATGCTGAACAGGAAGCCGAGCATCGCCGCCACCTGCCGCACGGTGGCGTCGTCGTCGGTGAACGCCGTGGGCAGCAGGGTGCAGTAGTGCGCGTAGCCGGCTTTGGCGAAGGATTCGATCCACGGCGGCAGCACCGGCTCGCTGGTGCGGTAGTGCGCCAGCAGCCGCCGCACCCGGCGCAGTACCTCGGGTGCGCCGTCGACGCTGCGCTCGGCCGACAGGACCTCCAGGGCTCGGGCGCCCAGCTCGTCCGTGAGGCGGCGGTTGCGCAGGTACAGCGTCGCGTCCTCGACGGCCTCCAGGACGGTCGCCGCGGTGGCCCGCGGTCCGTACGCCGTGCGGCGCAGGCGCTGCTCCAGGACCTGCTCGATGCTGACGCCCTCGTAGCCCAGCTCGATGAGTGCCCGCTGGTGGGTGCCGAGCGCGAGGTCCCAGGACTCCTGGATCGGCCGCTCCCCCAGGCTCCGCTCGCCCATGATCGGCCGCGCGGTGCCGTGCGGCATCAGGTAGCGGAGCATCCACAGGACGTCCGAGCACCGCTCCAGCCCGGGGTTGCCGGCGATGTCCAGGAGCGCGCGCTGCACGCCGCGCTGCTGGAGCTTCAGGTTCAGCGGGGCGAGCCGGTCGTGGACGTCGCGGGCCAGGGGCGGCAGCGCGTCGTAGCCGACCTGGCCGATCCGGTCGCCGCCCATCATGATCTCGACGAGCCGGCGCACGTCGCGCCGGCCCGGCACGGTGTCCTTCTCGATGCAGGTGACGGCCGCGTCCTGGAAGTCGTACGGCGTGGGTCTGGCCCGGTCGCGCATCCCGGCCAGCAGGATCGACGTCTCGAACACGGCGATGGCGTCCGCGGTGGAGGCGAGGTAGCCGCCCCGGCGCGCGGCGCGCACGATCTCCACGGACCAGCCGAGCAGTTCGGCCTCGTCCAGCGGGTCCAGTACGGGCGGCTGCCGCAGGAACCCGGTCAGCTGGTCGGAGGGCGCGGCCGGCGGTGCGGGGACCGCCGCCGCGGCCTTCCTGCGGCCGGCCCTCGGCTTCTTCGCACCCGCTTGTCCGGCCAGCCGGTACGGCTCCGTGCGGGTGCGGGTGACGTTCTTGGCCCACACGGTCGCGGCGATCGACACCGAGCCCGCGGCCAGGCCGAACTGTGCCTCGATCGCGGCGTGGCTGGACGGGATCAGGCCGTACTGCCACGTGGTGGCGGTGCGCGGGCTGATGGTGAAGGTGTCGGCGCCGTCCACCCCGAACTCCGCCACGCGGCTGGCCGCGTGGAAGGCGCCGCAGACGTAGAGGCAGTCGGCCGGATCGGTGCCGGTGGCGGCCAGGTGCTCCCGCATGCGGGTCCACATGTAGCGCTCGCGGTCCTCGTCGACGCCCACCCGGCGGGCGTCGCCGGGTGCCAGCCGCCGGAAGAGGCTGCCGATCAGGAGCATGACCTGCCGGTAGGTGTCGTGGTCGCTGTCGCCGAGGGGCAGCTCGACGTACTGGTGCCACCACTCCGACCAGTGCCGTACGCGGCCGTGGCGCAGCAGGTGCTCCTCCAGCTCGGCGAAGCGCGGTCGCAGGTCGCCCAGCTCCACGCCCACCGCGTCGCCGTGCAGCGCGGCCTCCTCCTCCGCGGGCGGCGCGTCCGGGCCGGGGGCCTGCACGTCGGTGCCGGTGCGGCCGGCGCGCGCGTCCCACTGGAAGACGTGGTCCGAGGAGCGGTCGACGAGGACCAGTTCGACGCCCGGCGTGTCCAGCGCGTAGGCGATGGCCTGGTACTCGGCGGAGGCCTCGGTGATCGGCGCCACCACCGACAGCGGGGACCACTCGGCGGGGAAGCCGTCGATCTCGGCCGCGAACGCCTGGACGGCCACCGGCAGCCTGCAGTTGCGCAGTTCGGTGAGCAGCGGTGCCATGTCCTCGCACAGCTCCAGGTACACGACCTTCGGCTGCTTCTCGCGCAGGCGGCGGGCCATCGCGAGTGCGGAGGCGGGCGAGTGATGACAGACGGGGAAGATCTCCAGCGGCTCGCGCACGGCGCGGTCGACGTCGTCGACGATGCCGAGGAGGATCCCCTCCAGGGCGTCGGGCCCGTCGGCGAACGTCGCGGCGGTCTCCTGCAGCTGCGCGCGGAGCGCCTCGAAGGTCCCCTCGTGCGTGCCGCTCACGACAGGGTGGCGATCGCGTCGCGGCCGCCCTCCAGGAACTCGGGCCAGGAACCGCCCTGTTCCCTGCTGCGCGGTTCGACGACTCCGTGCAGGTACTTGTTGAGGATGGCCAGGTCCTCGGGCTCGCGCCGGACCAGCGACCCCACGAGGGAGGAGGCCAGCGTGCGGGCGGTCAGGGCGCGCTCGCCGAAGAAATTGCCGTGCAGGATGGCGTCCTCCAGCACGCCGATCTGTTCGGCGGTCGACAGCGCGGACTCCAGCTTCTCGTCGTCGCTGCCGGCCGAGGCCGCGGAGGCGCGCAGGTCGGCGAAGCTCTGCAGCAGCACGTCGAGGAGGTTCGGCGGTACGTCGAGTTCCAGCTGGTGGCGGTGGAGCAGTTCCTCGGTGCGGAAGCGGACGATCTCCGCCTCGCTCTTCTTGTTCGTCATCACCGGGATGCGGACGAAGTTGAAGCGGCGCTTGAGCGCCGACGACAGGTCGTTGACGCCCCGGTCACGGCTGTTGGCGGTGGCGATGATCGAGAAGCCGGGCTTGGCGAAGACGATGCTGTCGCTGTCGAGTTCCGGGACCGAGATGTACTTCTCGGACAGGATCGAGATCAGCGCGTCCTGGACGTCGCTGGTGGAGCGGGTCAGTTCCTCGAAGCGGCCGATGGCTCCGGTCTCCATCGCGGTCATGATCGGCGAGGGGATCATCGACTCCCGCGACTGGCCCTTGGCGATGACCATGGACACGTTCCAGGAGTACTTGATGTGGTCCTCGGTGGTACCGGCCGTGCCCTGCACGACCAGGGTCGAGCTGCGGCAGATCGCGGCGGACAGCAGCTCGGCCAGCCAGCTCTTGCCGGTGCCGGGGTCGCCGATGAGCAGCAGGCCGCGGTCGGAGGCCAGGGTGACGATGGAGCGCTCGACGAAGCTCCGGTCGCCGAACCACTTCTGGGAGATCTCGCGGTCCAGGCCGTCGGCCCGTTCGGAGCCCAGGATGAACAGGCGGACCATCTTCGGGGACAGGCGCCAGGAGAAGGGCTTGGGGTGGTCGTCGATCGACTCCAGCCAGTCCAGCTCCTCGGCGTACTTGGTCTCGGCGGGTGCGCGCAGCAGGTCGGACATGTCAGGGCCCTTCTAGGTGAGGAACGTCTTGAGTTCGTGCACGAGCTTGCGGATGTGGCCGGAGAGGACCGGCGTGCCGAGGTCCTTGAACCGCTCCCGGAACCAGGGGTTGACGCTGCCGCGGCCGGAGCTGGTCACCGAGCCGACCGGGATGAACCTCGCTCCGGAGCGGTGGATGGCGGCCATGGCCTCGAACAGCGGCTCGGACCGCCATTCGTAGAAGTCGGAGATCCACACCACCGCGGTGTTGCGGGGTTCGGCGATCTTCGGCTGGGCCAGTGCCATGGCGACCGTGCCGTCGGTGCCGCCGCCGAGGTTGGTGCGCAGCAGCGTTTCGAACGGGTCGTGCACCCACGGCGTGAGGTCGAGCGCCTGCGTGTCGTACGCGATGAGGTGGACGTCCACCTTCGGCAGTCCGGCGAAGATGGACGCGAGGATGGTGCAGTTCACCATCGAGTCGACCATCGATCCCGACTGGTCCACGACGACGATCAGCCGTTGCGGTGTGGTCTTGCGGGCGGTGTGCCGGTAGTAGAGGCGGTCGACGTACAGCCGCTCCTCCTCCGGGCTCCAGTTGACGAGGTTCTTCCAGATCGTGCGGTCGAGGTCGAGGTTGCGGTAGACGCGCTTCGGCGGGACGGAGCGGTCCAGGGCGCCCACCGTCGCCTTCTCGACCTGGGTGCGCAGGACTTCGGCGACCTCGTCGACGAAGCGGCGGATGAGGTCCTTGGCGTTGGCGAGGGCCAGGCCCGAGAGGTTGTCCTTGTCCCGCAGCAGCTGTTCGATCAGCGACATGCTGGGGGTCAGCCGCGCGGCGAGGGCGGGGTCGGCCAGTACCTCGCGCAGGCGCATGCGGGCGACGAGGTCGGCCTCGATGGCGGCGAGTTCCGGGCCGATCTCCGGAACCAGCCGGCCGAGGTCGGGCGTCGTGCCCCGTCCGCCCGTGCCGGTGGGGCCGGCGCCCGCGCCTCCTCCGCCCGCGGCGCTCCCCGCGCCGCGGCCGCCGCGCAGGTCGCCGGGCCGGCAGCCCAGGGCGCGCTCCAGCCAGGCGGCGTCGGACTGCCAGCGCGTCAGCTGTCCCGCGCTGACCGTCCCGGTACCGCGGGCGAAGACGCCCAGCAGCACCTTGGAGACCAGGGCCGCGCGGCGCACCTCGGCGGCCCGGTCGCGCGCCGCTCCGTCATCCTGCGGTTCGGGTGCCATCAGGCCGTCGAACTCGGCCGCCAGCTCCGGGTGGCGCTGCACGACGGAGTCGACGGACGCGTGGGGGTCCAGCAGGGCGGGCGGCAGTCCGATGTCCTCGACGACGGCGAGGCCGGCGGACTCCAGTGCGGCCTGCTCCTCCGGGTCGAAGAGGCGGGCCAGGAGGCGCCAGTACAGGACCTGGCGGCGGTTCTCGTCGGGGTCCGGCCCGGGGGCCGCCGAGGGGGCGGGTCCGGCCGGCCGTTCGTCCGTGTGCTCGGTCATTTCCGCAACAGCCTTCCGGCGCGCTCCCGCAGGACGGCCACGGCGTCGGTCGCGGCCTTCTCGGCCTTGACGCCCGCCTTGTCGGCCGTGCCCCCGGCCCATCCCCCGGCGTGTACCGCGACGGGCTTCTTCCGTACGGTCGTCTCGACGGCCAGGGGCTGGAGCCGGTGGACGCCCGCGTCCCAGCGGAGCAGTCCGATGCAGGCCCCGGAGGCGGCAACGGTCTGCGGCGTCAGCGGTCCGGCGGCCGGAATGCGGTCGGTGTCGACGGCGAGCGGGTGTCCGGCGACGGTGAACGTGAGGGCGCCGTCCTCCTCGCGGGCGGTGTAGCCGTCCAGGAACACGGGCACGGCGATGCGCGCAGGGTGCCGGTCCAGGGGAGCGGTCGCGGTGCCCGTGGCGGTGGGCAGGACGACGCGGGCGGTGGCGAAGGCGTCGGCGGGGCCGCCCGTGCGGGCGTGGGCGTCGCTCCAGAGCAGGTCGCCCTCGGCGGTGACGGGCATGTCGGCGAGGTCCATCGAGCGCCCCTCGCCGACGGCCGCGAGGAGCGACAGGTGCGGGCGGAGCAGCTGCCACAGGCCCGCGCCGACGACCGTGTCGGGCTTCGGCGCCGAGACGCCGGCGCGCACGAGGCGGGGCGGCCCGCCGTCGGAGGGCTCCAACACCGCGTGGACCTGGGCCTGTACGGCGGTCGCGTGTTCCTGTACGTCGACGCCGAGGGGCAGGAGACGGCCGCTCACCGTACCGGTGGCGGGGGTGGCGGCCGCTCCGGGCAGGGTCAGCAGCGTCGCGCGGGACCACAGGTCGGCCCAGCGGCGTGCCGGGACGCGTTCGAGGGTCGCGCCCGGGCAGGACGCGGCGAGTTCGGCGGCGAAGCCGTCCAGCAGGGTGGCCAGACGGCGCAGGTCCGGGTCGGGGAGCATGGCGGACACGATCCGCGCCGATCCGGAGACCAGGTCGTGGTCGATGCCCTGCCAGCCGGAGCGGGCCAGGTCGGACAGCCAGGACCGGGCGGCGGAGAGCAGGTTCGCCGCCTGCGCGGTGCCGGGCGCCGGGACGGCTCCGTCGCCGCGGGGGCGGCCCAGTGCCTCTTCGATGCGGGCCGTCAGGGCGTCGTGGACGGAGCCGAGCAGGGCGGTTCGGGCCGCGGCGAGGACCGTGAAGTGGTCTTCGTCCGCGACTCCGGCAGCGGCCTTGCCGGCCGCCTCGCCGACCGTGGCGGCCAGCGGCGTGCCCGCGACGGCGTCGGCGAGTTCCGCCAGTCCGGCGGCCTGGGCGGGCTGGGGGCGGAGCAGTCCGGGCACCAGGGTCCGGTCGAAGGCGTCGACGGCCGCCAGGGCCTCGTCGAGGCCGTCCACGGGTTCGACGAGCAGGTCGGCGCGCATCATGCCACCGCCCTGGTCGGCGGGAACCAGTGCATCTCCGGCAACGGCGCCGTCGTCGGGGCGAGTTCCAGGTAGGCGAGGTGGCGCAGGAACCGGCTGAAGACGGGGGCGGCGGCCTGCGCGTCCCCCTGCGGCGGCCGCGCGGCGCCCATCGCGGCGGTGATGGTCTGCGCGCTCTCCTCCCCGCCCGCGGTCTCGGCCCTGAGGTAGCGGGCGACGCGCTCGGCACCGTACTGGAGTGCCGCCTCGCCGATCAGGGCGCGGATGTGGTTGCAGAACGAACCCCTCGCGCCTCCGCAGGGCCGGTTGTTGTTGGTGCTGCAGGCGAACGCGTACGTGCCGGCCGCGACGGACGAGACGTAGACCCGCTCGATGTCGGAGCCGCTCGACACCACGCCCTGCAGGCGTCCGTCGGCCAGCTCGACGAACGGGACCTTGGCGAGCTTGCGCGGCCGTGCGGGTGCGATCACCCGTGCCGTGCTCGACCTCTCCCAATCTGACAACGCGCCATCTCCTCTGCACCGGGGGGCGTCCACGCCACGTCGGCGGGACACGACTGAACATAGGTGCGGCCACTGACAACACGCGCCCCGGCAGCCCCTCCCGGTACACGGCCGCCCGGAGTCGCGGCGCCCGCTTTCCGGACCCGTCCGCGCCGGCATGGGCCGGCGCGGACGGGGTAGCCGCCGTACGGAGGGAAGGGCGTGCAGTGAAACTCTCCGACTGGCTGCTCACCGCGGGCGAACGCGACAATGCCGCGACGGTTCTGGACCGCCGTCGCCCGGACGGTGCGGCCTGGTCGCACGGCAATCACGTACGGCCGCTGGTCCACGGCAGGACGTACTTCGCGGAGCTGCTCGCAGCGATCCGCTCGCAGGGCCCGGGCGACCTGCTGATGTTCACGGACTGGCGCGGCGACCCCGACGAGCGCCTGGACGGCGAGGGCACCGAGATCGGTGCGGTGCTGGCCGCCGCGGCCGAGCGCGGCGTGATCGTCAAGGGGCTGATCTGGCGCTCCCACCTGGACGGACTCCAGTTCAGCCAGACGGAGAACCGCCACCTCGGCGAGGAGATCGCGGCGGCCGGCGGCGAATGCCTCCTGGACATGCGGGTGCGCCCCGGCGGCTCCCACCACCAGAAGCTCGTCGTCCTGCGCCACCCGGACCGTCCCGAGGCCGACGTCGCGTACGTCGGCGGCATCGACCTCTGCCACGGCCGCAACGACGACGCCTCCCACCACGGCGACCCGCAGGCCATCCCCTTCGCCGAGGCCTACGGCGAGCGACCGCCCTGGCACGACGTGCAGCTGGCGGTGCGCGGGCCGGCCGTCGGCGACCTGGAGGCCGGTTTCCGCGAGCGGTGGGAGGACCCGTCACCGCTCAGCCGCAGTCCGCTCACCCGGATGCGGGAGATCTTCCACCACGAGGACACCGAGGCCGATCCCCTGCCGGCGCAGCTGCCCGATCCGGAGCCGTGCGGCGCCCACACCGTCCAGGTGCTGCGCACGTACCCGAACCGGCTGTTCCGCGGGTATCCCTTCGCCCCGGACGGCGAGCGCAGCATCGCGCGCGGCTACCTCCGGGCCGTGGGACGCGCCCGCTCGCTCATCTACCTGGAGGACCAGTACCTGTGGTCCCCCAGCGTGGTGGAGAGCTTCGCGCAGGCCTTGGCCGCCCACCCCGGACTCCACCTGGTCGCGGTCATCCCCACCGTCCCGGAGCAGGACGGCCGGTTCACGCTGCCGATGAACCTGGTCGGACGGATCGCGGCACTGGACCGGCTGCGCGAGGCGGGCGGCGACCGGGTCGCGGTGTACGGGCTGGAGAACCACGCCGGGACGCCCGTGTACGTCCACGCGAAGGCGTGCGTGATCGACGACGTGTGGGCGGCGGTCGGGTCGGACAACATCAACCTCCGCTCCTGGAGCCACGACTCGGAGCTCGGCTGCGTCGTCCTGGACGAGGACGCCGACCAGCGGACACCGCGCGACCCGGCGGGCCTGGGGGACGGCGCGCGCGTCTTCGCCAGGGAGCTGCGGCTGCGCCTCGCGCGCGAGCACCTCGACGAGGACGAGCCGGACCCGGGGGCGCCGGATCCGCTGTGCGACCCGGTGTACGCCTTCGACGCGTTCGCGGCGGCCGCTTCGGCCCTGGACGCCTGGCACGCGGGCGGCCGCCGGGGGCCGCGCCCGCCGGGCCGGCTCCGCGCGTACCGGCCGCCGGAGCTGTCTCCATTGACCAGGAGGGTGTCCATGCCGTTCTACCGGCTGCTCGTGGACCCGGACGGCAGGCCGCTGCGGCACCGGCTCCGCAAGTCGTTCTGAGGGCGCGCGGGGCGGTCAGTCGCCGTTGGCGGAGAAGTGCTGGTAGTCGGGGTTGGACCAGCGGTCGCCCCAGGACCAGCCGACCTCCTCGAAGGCCCGGGCCACCGCGTCGCCCGGACGGATCATGCCGGGCCGGGCGCTGTCGCGGTCGAGGTGGTCGCGCCCGTTCGGCGGGTGGCTGGTGCCGTGGAGGTCGACGTACGGGTTCTCCACCGGGTTGATGTCCACGGCGTCGCCCCAGGCGTGCCGCGAGAGCTTGCCCGGGTCTCCGGTGACCGGGCGGCAGTTGAAGGCCGAGGTGTTGTCGTCGGCCATGGCCCGGGCGTCGCTGCCCCCGTACGCGGCCATGACCCGCATGCGGCGGATCGGGAACCGGGCGGCGTACGCCTCGCCGAACACGTGGAGCAGCGGGGCGACGGCCTCGCGGTGGACGATCAGCTCGCCCGCGTGGACCTTGCCGTCGAAACCCCAGTGGTTCATCCGGATCAGACGCAGGTCTCCGGGCGGTACGGGGCAGCCGGCCCGGTGGGAGGCGCCCAGTTTCTCCGCCGGGACGGCCGTCACGCGGGCGGCCAGTCCCGGCACCGATTCCGCGGGCAGGGCCCGGAGCCGCGGCGCGGGGGCCTGCTGCACGTCGCAGGACGGCACGGACGCGCAGAGAGCGGCGGTCAGGGCGACGACCGCGAGGCGGTAGCGCACTGATCCACCGTAGGTCCGCCCGGCCCGGCGGGCATGCCGGGGCCGCTTCGGAACCGGCCGGGGCATCGCGGCACGGGAAAGCCCCGGCCGGTCAGGGGGGTGACCGGCCGGGGCGGCCAAGGGCGTGGCGGCGGGCCGTAGCCTCGCGGCGCGGGCTTCGCACGGCGCGGGCTTCGCACGGCGCGGGCTTCGCACGGCGCCACATATAGATGAACGCTCAACGACATCACGCCGTTCCGGCCATCCGCTGTGAACTGCGCCACCCCGGCGGATCAGCCGTTCAGGGACCCCATCAGCTCCGGGGCGTAGCGGTTGCCCGAGACCACGCCCCGCGGGGCCACGGCCTCGATGCGGGCCAGGTCGGCGTCGGAGACGGTCACGGCGGTGGCGGACACGTTCTCCTCCAGGTACCGGCGCCGCTTGGTGCCCGGAATGGGCACCGCACCCTGGCGCAGCGTCCAGGCGAGGGCGAGCTGCGAGGGGGTGACGCCCTTCTCCGCGGCGAGGCGGCGGACCTGGTCGACGACGGCCAGGTTGCGGTCGAAGTTCTCGCCCTGGAAGCGGGGGTCCGTCCGCCGGAAGTCGTCCGCCGCGAAGTCGTCGGGGCTCGTCACGGCCCCGGACAGGAAGCCCCGGCCCAGCGGCGAGTAGGCGACGAGGCCGATGCCGAGCTCGCGCAGGGTGTCGAGGACGCCGTCCTGCTCGATCCCGCGCTCGAAGAGGCTGTACTCCGTCTGCACGGCGGCCAGCGGATGGACGGCATGGGCGCGCCGGACGGTGGCGGGCGCGGCCTCGCACAGTCCGATGTGGCGGACCTTGCCGGCGGCGACCAGCCCGGCCATGGCGCCCACGCTCTCCTCGATCGGCACGGAGGGGTCGACGCGGTGCAGGTAGTACAGGTCGATGTGGTCGGTGCCCAGGTGGCGCAGGGACCGGTCCGCCGAGCGGCGGATGTAGTCCGGAGTCGCGTTGTGGCCGAGGAAGGTGCCGTCGTCGGCGAACTCCACCCCCGTCTTGGTGGCGACCACGGCCGCTTCGCGGCGCCCGGCGAGCGCCCGGCCGAGGAGCTGCTCGTTCAGGAACGGGCCGTAGCCCTCCGCGGTGTCCAGCAGCGTGACGCCGAGCTCCAGCGCGCGGTCGATGGTGGCGAGCGACTCGGTCTCGTCGGCGGCGCCGTAGTGGGCGCTCATCCCCATCAGACCGAGCCCCTCGGCGCCGACCTGCAGTCCCTGGCCGCCCAGTGCGCGCATCTCCATGGTGTTCTCCTCAGCGAAAGTAAGTAACTAACCGGATAGGTCAACCATGCGCGCACTTCACCGCGAATATCAATAACCGGATAGTTACTTGCTAGGCTGCGGGCATGGCAAGGGACTCCAGCGCAACCAAGGCACGCCTGCTCGACGCCGCCTTCTCCGAGTTCGCGGCGTACGGCATCGCCGGCGCGCGGGTCGACCGGATCGCCGAGGCCGCACAGGCCAACAAGCGGCTCATCTACGTCTACTTCGGCAACAAGGAGGAGCTCTTCGACGTCGTGCTCCGGCGCGCGCTGGAAGACGGCTCGGAGTCCGTTCCCTTCAGCCCCGAGGACCTGCCCGGCTACGCGGGCGCCGTGTTCGACCACCTCGTCGCGCGGCCGGCGCTGATGCGGCTCGTCCTGTGGAAGCAGCTGGAGCGACCGGGCTCCGCCCCCGCCGAGGCCGAGTCCTACCGCGGCAAGATCGCGGCGGTGGAGCGGGCCCAGCAGGCCGGCGCCGTGGACCCCGCGCTGGACGCCGCCGACGTCCTCACCCTGGTGATGGGCCTGTCCCAGGCCTGGTTCGGTGCGGTCGGCGGCCCCGCGGCGGGCGAGCCGGGCGCCGGCTGGCCGCCCGGGCGCCTCGCCCGCCACCGCGAGGCCGTGGTGGAGTCCGTACGCCGCCTCACCGCGCCGCCGGGGGTGCGGACCCCCTGAGGGGCCCGCACCCTCCGCGCGCCGCGGCGGGCCGTACGCGCGGCGCGGCCGGCCGGGGGCGCGCGGCCGTCAGTGCTGACCGTCGATCGGCGAGGGCCGCGTCGCGTCCGGTTCCGCGCCGGTGCCGGGCCCGATGCGGATCTCGAAGTCCCCGTCGTACTCCTCGTGGCCGGCGACCACGGCCTGGGCCACGGCCTCCTCGCCCCTCTCGCCGCGGACGATCAGCGGGTCCCGGCGCAGGTCGCGCATCAGGGCCACGCACATGCCGATCATGACCACGGTGAACGGCGCCGCCACCAGGATCGTCAGGTTCTGCAGGCCGGCGAGCGCGTCGCCCTTGCCGTTGCCGATGAGCAGCATGATCGCGGCGACGGCACCGGTGACCACGCCCCAGAAGACGACGACCAGCCGGGCCGGTTCGAAGACGCCCTTCTGGGAGAGGGTGCCCATCACGATGGACGCGGCGTCCGCGCCCGACACGAAGAAGATGCCGACGAGGATCATCACCAGCAGGCTCATCACGGTGGGAATGGGGAACTGCTGGAGTACGCCGAAGAGCTGCCCCTCCGGCGTCGCCTCGCGGCCGAGTTCGCCGCTCTCCCGGAGCTTCATCGCCGTACCGCCGAAGATGGCGAACCACACCAGGCTGACCGAGCTCGGCACGAGGATGACGCCGCCGATGAACTGGCGGATCGTACGGCCGCGGCTGATCCGGGCGATGAACATGCCGACGAACGGCGTCCAGGAGATCCACCAGGCCCAGTAGAAGACCGTCCAGCTGCCGAGCCAGTCGGCGACGTCGCCCGCGCCGGTGGCCTCCGTACGCCCGATGAGCTGGGGCAGGTCGCCGATGTAGGCGCCCACGGAGGTGGGGAGCAGGTCGAGCACGATGATGGTCGGCCCGGCGATGAACACGAACACGGCGAGGACGAGCGCGAGCACCATGTTGATGTTCGACAGCCACTGGATGCCGCGCTCCACGCCGGAGACCGCGGAGGCGACGAACGCGACGGTCAGCACGGCGATGATCGCGACGAGCAGGCCGGTGCTGACGGTGGCCATCCACCCCAGCTCCCGGAAACCGCTGCCGATCTGCAGGGCGCCCAGGCCCAGCGAGGCGGCGGAGCCGAAGAGGGTGGCGAAGATGGCGACGATGTCGATGACGCGGCCCGCGGCGCCGTGGGCGTGCCGGGCGCCGATGAGCGGCTCGAACACCGCGCTGATCGTCTGGCGCCGGCCGCGCCGGAAGGTGCTGTAGGCGATGGCGAGCCCGACCACCGCGTAGATCGCCCACGGGTGGAGCGTCCAGTGGAACAGCGTGGTGGCCATCGCCGTCTGCATGCGCTCCGCGGAGTCGACGGGGTGGGTGCCGGGCGGGGGCGTGCCGTAGTGCGACAGCGGCTCGCTCACGCCGTAGAACATGAGCCCGATCCCCATGCCCGCGCTGAACATCATCGCGACCCAGGAGACGGTGCGGAACTCGGGTGCTTCGCCCTCGCGCCCGAGGTGGATGCGGCCGTAGCGGCTGATGGCGAGCCAGAGGGCGAAGACGACGAAGCCGGTGGCGGCGAGCATGAAGGCCCAGCCGCCGTTGTGGATGAGCCCCTTCAGCAGTCGGCTCGACACGCTTTCGAGCGAGTCGGTGGCGAGGGCGCCCCACAGCACGAAGGCCAGGGTCAGGCCCGCCGTGACGCCGAAGACCACCTTGTCCGTTCCCGCCTCGTCCGTTCGGGAACGAGGGCCGGCCGGCGGATCGTGCGACAACGAAGTCCCCTTCCACGAAGACCGAAAAGGAACATTTCGGTACGCGTACCGGCTTATCACGCTTTTCATCCGAAAGCAGCCTCCTGGAGGCGGCGACGTGCGGATGTCGCGGACCGTACGCCGCCACCGCCCGGACGGCGTTGACCCAGTCGGGGGCGGTTTGGGCGCGGCCGTCCCGATGTACGGGGCGGCGCGCGGGCGGCGGGCCAGGCTCTGACGGACGCGAACCACGGCTCGGCGGAGGTCAGTACATGCCCGGTGCACCCGGTGGCCGGCTGCCGCCCGCGCCCGGAGCACGCCGCCCCGGCCGGCCGCGCCCCGAGTGGGGGCGGTCCGGGTGACGGCAGGTCAGCCGGGCGGCCGCGGGCCGGGCGTGTACCTCGTCGCGGCGGTCGCCGGCTGCCTCGTGGGGCTGGTCGGCGGGAGCTTCCGCTGGTGCCTGGTGCGGGCCGACGAACTGCGCGGCTCCCTGGTGGTGGCGTCGGAGCGGCTCGGCGGTCCGGGCTGGCTGGTTCCGGTCGCCCTCACCGCGGTGGGCGCCGCCGTCGCCTGCGCGATCGCCCGGCGCGTCCCGCTCGCCGCCGGCAGCGGCATCCAGGACGTCGAGGCCGTGTGGCTCGGGGAGCACGAACCGCAGCCGCTGCGGCTCCTGCCGGCCAAGTTCGCGGGCGGGCTGATCGCCATGGGCTCGGGCCTGGTCCTCGGGCGGGAGGGCCCGACGGTGCACATGGGAGCGGCGATCGGCGCCGCGGCGGGGCGCCGTGCCCGGATGGGGCCGGGCGACGTCACCCTGCTGCACACCTCGCTCGCCGGAGCGGGCCTGGCGGTGGCGTTCACCGCGCCCCTGAGCGGTGTGCTGTTCGTCTGCGAGGAGGTGACCCGGCGGGTCCGGCCGCGCCTGGTGCTGCTCACCCTCATCGGCACCGCCACCGCCGTCGGGTGTTCGCAGCTCGTCGTGGGCGACCGGCCCGTCTTCCGCGTGCCGGACACGACCGCCCCGCCGCTCGTCCTGCTGCCCGCCTTCCTCCTGTTCGGCGTCACCACGGGCGCCCTGGGAGCGGGGTACAACCGCCTCGTCCTCGGCGCCCTGGCCTTCTGCGACCGCACCACCCGGGTGGGCCCGATCGCCCGGGCCGCCCTCATCGGGGCCGTCGTCGGACTCCTGCTCGGCATCGATCCCCTGCTGGCCGGCGGCGGAGACCAGTTGAGCGGGCGGCTGCTGGCCGGCGAGGTGCCGGTGGTGCCCGTACTCGCGGGGTACCTGGTCGTACGGTTCCTGGCGGGTCCCCTCAGCTACGCGGCCGGCACCCCGGGCGGCCTCTTTGCCCCCCTGCTGGCGCTGGGCGCCCTGTGGGGGGCCCTCGTCCACGGCCTCGCCCTTCCCCTCCTCCCCCACGACGACTCCGGCGCCGCATCCTTCGCGATCGTCGGCATGGCCGCCCTGTTCAGCGCCGCGGTCCGGGCGCCCGTGACGGGCATCGCGCTCGTCGTCGAGATGACGGGCGCCACGTCCCTGCTGGTCCCGCTGCTCACCGCCTGCTTCGCCGCGACCCTGACGGCCGACCGGATGGGCAGCGTCCCCGTGTACGACAGCCTGCGGCTGCGCATGCCGGGCCGGCCGTGACGCTCCGGCCGTCCCCGGGCCACCGCAGCGAAGAGCGCCCGCCCCTCACGCACACACGCTGCTATTTGACATGATTTCAGGTGATTCACCGCTACGTTGATCCGGTGACCGTCCCCGCACAGCCCGCCGCGCCCCCGCCGGCCTCCCCCGCCCGGGCCCTGCTCCCGCTGATCCTGCCCGCCCTCGTGATCGGAGTGGGCTCCAGCCTGGTGCTGATCGGCGTGAGCGAGGCGGCCGACCTGCTCAAGGACGTCCTGTGGAAGACCCTGCCCGACGCGATCGGCGTCGGGCCCTGGTCGGTCGCGTGGATCCTGGCCGTTCTGACGGCGACCGGCCTCGCGGTCGGGCTCGTGGCCTGGAAGGTGCACGGGCACGCCGGCCCCGACCCCGCGACGACGGGGCTGGTGGACGCCCCGCTGCCCCTGGGCGTCCTCCCCGGACTGCTCGTGGTGACCGGACTGGCCCTGGCCGGCGGAGTCAGCCTGGGCCCGGAGAACCCGATCACCGCCGCGAACATCGCCCTCGCGTACTGGTTCGGACGACGGCTCGCCCCGGGCAGTCCGGCGCAGATCTGGGTGGCGCTGGGCGCGGCGGGCACGGTCGGCGCGCTGTTCGGCACCCCGGTCGCGGCCGTGCTGATCCTCACCGAGTCGATGGTGTCCGCGCCCGGCCCGGCGACCCCGAAGGCACCCGGCGCGCGCGTGCCCACGCTGTGGGACCAGCTCTTCGCGCCACTGATCGCCGCGGGAGCCGGCGGTGTGACGAGCGTGATGCTCGACGCTCCCACCTTCCACCTCCCGCTGCCCGCGTTCGACACCCCGCACTGGCCCGACGTGATCGCCGCGTTCGTGATCTCCTCGGCCGGGGCGGCCCTGGCCCTGATCGGCGTCTACGCCTTCCCCCACGTCCACCGCGCCTTCCACCGGTTGCCGCACCCGGTGCTCACGCTGACCCTGGGCGGCCTGGTGCTGGGGCTCCTCGGCGCGCTCGGCGGCAAGCTCACCCTCTTCAAAGGGCTGGAGGAGATCGGCGTCCTGGCCTCCGATCCGGGTGCGTACTCGGCGGGTTCCCTGCTCCTGATGACCGTGGTCAAGCTCGCCGCCATTCTCGTGGCCTGCGGCTCGGGGTTCCGCGGCGGCCGGATCTTCCCGTCCGTCTTCGTGGGGGTCGCGTTCGGTCTCGCCGCGAACGCCCTGGTGCCCGCGGTGCACCCGGCCGTCGGCGTGACCTGCGCGGTCCTCGGGGTGCTGCTGGCCGTCACCCGGCAGGGCTGGGTGAGCCTGTTCACCGCCGCGATCCTCGCTCCGGACCCGGGCCTGCTGCCGCTGCTGTGCGTGGCGCTGCTGCCGGCCTGGCTGCTGGTCAGCGGCCGGCCGCAGATGCAACTCGACGACAAGGGCGTCCCCTTGCGCTGACCGCCCGCGCGCGGCCACGGCCCCGGGCGCGTTCCCGGGTCCTGCTCGCCTCCGGCGCCACCGCCACCCTCAGCGGCCGGCCGGTGGCGCCGCCCGGTGGAGGGTCCGCAGGCCCTCGATCAGGAGCCGCAGGCCGAATTCGAACCGGGCCTCGAAATCGGTGCTCGTGAACACCGGCAGCACCGCCGCCAGGTGCGGATGCGCACCCCCGTCGGCCACGGCCCCGCGCAGCCGTCCGGGATCGGCCGGACCGTCGGAGCCGTGCCCGGCGGACGCGGCCTGCTCCTCCAGCGTGTGGCCCACCGTGTAGTCCGCCAGGGCGGGCAGCGTCCGCGCCGCCACCTCGTCCCCGAAGCCCGCCTCGCGCAGGACCGCGACGACGGATTCGGCGAAGCCGAGGGTGTGCGGGCCCGTCGGGTGCGTGCCGGCGTGGACGCGCGCCCCGTCCCGCCGGGCGAGCAGGGCCGAACGCAGGGCGCGGGCCCGGCCGGCCAGCCCCGCCTCCCAGCCGCCGTAGCCGTCGGCGCCGCCTGACGGGCCCCCCGCCTGCCCGTCCGGCGCCGCCGCGCCGGCGAGCATCCGCTCGGCCATCGCCGTCAGCAGTTCCTCTTTCGTGGCGAAGTACCGGTACAGCGCCCCCGCCTGCACGTCCAGCGCGCCGGCCAGCCGCCGCATGGTCAGCGCCTCCAGACCGTGCTCGTCGAGCAGGTCCAGCGCCGTGTCCACGGTGCGCGTCCGGTCGAGGCGGGCGGGGCGTCCGCGCCCGGGGGCGTCGGTTGACGGAGAACTCATGGCCCCCACTATAGTGAACAACGTTCACGTGAACGCTGTTCACTAAATCATGGGAGGACGCTTCATGGACTCGGACAGGGACACCGAAGTGATCGTCGTCGGCGCCGGCCCCACCGGGCTGATGCTCGGCTGCGAGCTCGCACTGGCGGGCATCCGGACCCGGATCCTCGAACGCCGCACCGACCCCCAGCCCCACTCCCGCGCGCTGACCCTGCACCCGCGCAGCCTGGAACTCCTGGACCTGCGCGGCCTGGCCCCCCGCTTCCTCGCGCACGCCCGCACCGTGCCCGGCTGGCACTTCGCCGCGCTTCCCACCCCGCTGGACTTCTCCGCGCTCGACACCCGCCACGGCTACACCCTGGCCATCGCCCAGCGGCGGACGGAGCAGCTGCTGGAGGAACGCGCCCGTGAACTCGGCGTGCGGATCAGCCGCGGTCACGAGACCACCGGGGTCGGCCAGGACCCCGAGGGCGTCACCGTCTCCTTCCGCGGCCCGCGGGGTGACGGCCGCCTCCGGGCCCGGTACGCCGTCGGGTGCGACGGCGGGCGCAGCCCCGTCCGGGAGGCCGCGGGCATCGGCTTCCCCGGTACCGCCGAGACCCTGACCGGGATGCTGGGCGACTTCGCCGCCTTCGGCGCCGGGCAGGAGGTGCTCGACGGACTGCGGGCCGCGGGCTGCCTGACCGTGCCGCTGGAGGACGGCCTCCACCGGGTCGTCCTCATCGACCCCGCGCGCATGCGGGTCCCGTCGGCGGAGCCGGTCACCCTGGCGGAGTTCCGCGCCTCCCTGATCCGGCTGTGCGGCTCCGACCTCGGCGTCGGCGCGCCGCGCTGGCTGTCCCGCTTCGGGAACGCGACCCGGCTCGCCGACCGCTACCGCTCCGGCCGGATCCTCCTCGCGGGCGACGCCGCCCACATCCACTTCCCGGCGTCCGGCCAAGGACTCAACACCGGCCTCCAGGACGCCGTGAACCTCGGCTGGAAGCTCGCGGCCGCGGTCCGGGGGTGGGCGCCGTACGGTCTGCTCGACAGCTACGCCCACGAGCGGCGTCCGGTCGGCCGCTCCGTCACGGACAACACCGCCGTCCAGACCCTGCTCGCCGAACTGGTCCTGGTCCCGCAGTACGCGGCCCCGGCCGCGCTGCTCCGGTCGCTCCTCGACGGGCTCCTCGGCCTGCCGGAGGTGAACCGGCTGCTGGCCGGCCGGGTGTCCGCGCTCGACACCGTGTACGGGCCGGCCGGCGGGGGTCCCGGGGACGCCGATCCGCTCGTCGGCCGGCGCATGCCCGACGTGGACCTGACCGCGGCCGGCAGCACGGTGCGGCGGGTCCACGAGCTGTTCGCCGACGGCAGGTTCGTGCTGCTGGGGCTGGCGGACGGGCCGGAGCCCGCGCCCGTCGTGGCGCCGCATCCCCGGCTCGTGGCGCTGAGCGCCACCCCGGGGACCGCGCACCGCGACCTCGCCGGCGTCACCGAGGTCCTGATCCGCCCCGACGGGCACGTCGCCTGGGCGAGCCGCGACGCGTCGCCGAGCCGGCGCACGGCCGCACGCACCGCGGCCGTCGGCGCCTGGCTCGGCCCGGCGCCGCACGCCGCCGGGCCGGCCGCCGCCGCCCGCTGACGCCTCCCCGCAGCGCGCTCAGCGACGGAGGGAGTCCGCGTCGCCCATGACGACGACGGGGCGCCGCTCCGGGTCGAGCCACCGCAGCAGTTCGCTCATCTGCGGCTTCGCCAGGGAGACGCAGCCCTCGGTCGGGCCGTTGTGGTCGACGTGCAGCCAGATCCCGCCGCCCCGCTCCTCGCCGAGGGGACGGGTCCGGTCCAGCGGTGAGGTGCCCGGCTCCCGGTTGTAGTCGATCGCGACGACGTAGTCGAAGGAACCGGCGAGGGGCTCGCCCAGGGATCCGGTACCGCCGATGGTGAAGGCGGGCCCCCGGTCGTACGGGAGGCGGGTGCCCGGATCCTCCAGCAGCCCGCCCGCGCCCGTCAGCCCGTAGATCCCGACGGGCGAGCGCAGGTCCCCCATCGTGTGGTGGTCGGTCCAGCCCCGCCGCCCGTTGTGCGCGGGCCAGCCGGAGCCGGCGAGCGGAGCCGGGGACCAGCCCCCGCTGTCGTCGCGCTCGTACAGGACGACCGTGGAACTGCTGGAGTCCGGCCCCTGGCCCGTCACCACCACCGCCTGCCGCGCGTCGGCGGGGACGCCCGCCACGGTCGCCGGCCCCAGTCCGGGTATCTCGGCGGCGCGTCCTCCCTGCGCCACGGCGCCGGGCCCGCTCCCGCCGGGGGCCGGCGCGGCCGCGGGGGAACCGCCGCAGCCCGCAAGGGCGGTGAGGGCGGCCAGGGCCAGGACGGCGGCGGGCAGGGCGCGGCGCGCATGCATGGGGCGGGGGTGCCTTTCGTCGGTTCGGGCGGGGAGCTCCGGGCGGGGCGTCCCCCGCGGGCGGCGTCGCGCCGCCCGCGGGGTCGGCTGCCCCGGTACCGGCGAAGTACGCCGCCGCCGGGCCCCGTTCGGCCGCGGCGGACCCCGCCCCCGTACGACGGGAGGACCGGCCCTCTCCGACCGCGGGCCGATCCGGTGTTTCGCCGCACGTTCATACCTCCGGGTGAGGGCGGGTTCGCGGGGGACGGCTTCGCGGCCGGCCTTGACTACGGTGAACCACGGGGGTGGCGGGCAGCCGCCCTCTTGGCGCGTCGTCTCACGCCGGGGAGCTTTGCGTGGCGCAGCAGTACACGAGGTCGGTCCGGGTACGCCTGCGCTACCGGTTCGACAACCTGGTGGCACGGGGAACCGCCGTGCTGATCAGCTGGCTGGCCCTGGCCTGCCTCGCCTTCGTGGTCCCGATGAGCCTGGTGCTCGTATGGGCCGACCGGCGGGTCCCGCCGACCGCCTCGGGCCGGCTCACGGCCGTGTGGGTCAGCGTCGGCCAGACGCTCAAGATCGGGGGCGCAGTCGGCTCCCCCCTCTTCATCCTGGCGTCCGTCTCGCTCGCCCTGGTCGCCCTGCTGTTCGTGTCGACGCTGGTCAGCCTGATCACGACCGGCATCGACCGCCGCATCATGGCGCTGCGGCTCGGCCACTCCACGGTCCTGGAAACGCGGCACACCGTCGTCCTGGGGTGGTCCGATCAGATCTTTCCGGTGGTCGGGGAGCTGGTGGCCGCCAATGCCAACCAGCGCCGGTCGGCCATCGCCGTGCTGGCCCCGAAGGACAAGGTGGAGATGGAGGAGGAGATCTCCACCCACATCCCGGCGACCGGATCGACCCGGATCATCTGCCGCAACGGCAGCACCACCGACCCGGCGGTCCTCGCCCGGGTGAGCCCGGAGACCGCGAAGGCCGTGCTCGTCCTGCCGCCGGGCGGGGAGGGCGGCGACGCCCACGTGGTGAAGACGCTGCTCGCCCTGAACGCCGCCGTCCCGGAGGCGGACGGCGCCGCGGTGGTGGTCGCCGCCGTCCGCGACACCCGCAACCACGTCACGGCCCGGCTGGCCGCCGGGCCGGGCGGCCACGTGCTGTGCGTCGACGACATCGTCGCCCGGCTGCTCGTGCAGACCGCCCGCCAGCCCGGACTCTCTCTCGTGTACCAGGAGTTGCTCGACTTCGAGGGAGACGAGTTCTACACCGCTGCCGCCGGGAGCCTCGCGGGGCGCACCTTCGGCGAGGTCCTCCTGTCCTTCACCACATCCTCGGTGGTGGGGCTGCTGCGCTCCGACGGGAGCGTCGCGCTCAACCCGCCCCCGGACACGGAGCTCGGCGTCTGCGACCGGGTCATCGTCATCTCGCAGGACGACGACACGGCGGTGCCCGAGGACGCCTCCGGCTTCGTCGACGCCGATGCGATCGTCACGACCGGTCCCCGGGTCCCCCTCCCGGAACGCCTGCTCCTGCTGGGCTGGAACCGGCGCGCGCCGCTGATCGTGGAGCAGCTCGACCAGTACGTCAGCCCCGGGACCACGCTGGACGTCGTGGCCCTCTGCGGCGACCTCGCGGTGGCCGGTCCCGGCCTCGCGCCGGCGCGCGGCCATCTCGACGTGTCCTTCCAGCGCGGTGACATCACCGATCCCGGTGTCCTGGCCAAGCTGGACGTGCCGTCGTACGACAACGTGATCGTCATCGGCGAGATGGGCCACGCCCCCGTGCCTGCGCCCCGCTCCGCCCCTTCCCCCACGGCGGGTACCGGTACGGACGCGGGCGGCGCTCCGGCCACGGGCTCGGGTACGGCTACGGCTACGGGTACGGGGCCGCCCGGGCCGGAATCCGAGACGGGGGCGGAGATGGACGACAGGACGCTGGTCACGCTGCTGCACCTGCGGTCGATCGGGGACGCCGCCCACCGGGAGCTCTCGCTCACCACCGAGATGTCCGACGACGGCAACCGGCTGCTCGCGCCCACCCGGGACGGCGCCGACTTCATCGTCAGCGGCCGGATGATCAGCCTCCTGATGACCCAGATCTCGGAGAGCCGCTACCTCGCCGAGGTGTTCGAGGAACTGTTCACCGCGGAGGGGAACGAGCTGTACCTGAAGCCGGCCTCGGACTACGTCCGGGTGGACCGCGAGGTCACGTTCGCCACGGTCGTCGGGTCGGCGCTGCGCCGCCGGGAATGCGCCGTCGGCTTCCGGCTGCGCGCGGACGCCGCCACGGACCCCGCCCACGGCGTGCGCCTCAACCCCGACAAGCGCGAGCGGATCCGCTTCACCGGGTCCGACTGGGTCATCGTGCTCGCGGAGAACTAGGCCGTCGCTTTCGGATCTTGTCGGCCGAGCCCGCGGCGTCTGGTGCCGTGTCTGGGCGTGCTGTCGGGGCGTTCGCGTACTGGGCCGTACGTGGTCGCCTCGGCAGTGCGGCCAGGCGCGGTGCCAGGCGTCGCGGGCCCGGCAAGATCCGAAAGGGACGGCCTAGCGGTGTCGTCGAACTCGTTCCTGCCGTGCGGCTCCCGGAACGGCCTCGGGGCCGCGCGGCTGGTGCCGCGCGGCCCCGAGGTGTGTACCCACGGAGTCCCAAGGGATCAGGCGGGTCCCGGTGTTCAGGCGGGGGTGATGTTCTCCGCCTGCGGGCCCTTCTGGCCCTGCGTGATGTCGAAGGTCACGGCCTGACCCTCCTGGAGCTCGCGGTACCCGGACGCGTTGATCGCCGAGTAGTGGGCGAAGACGTCGGGGCCGCCGCCGTCCTGGGCGATGAAGCCGAAGCCCTTTTCCGCGTTGAACCACTTCACAGTGCCCGTAGCCATGGCCATGCCTTCCAGTCGGTGATCGTCGCCCACCATTGCGGGAAACGGAGGTGATCGCCCTGGTCCAGGCACAACTCAGCAGAACTGCCCACACCAAGGAGATGCGGGCAGAAGGCACTTCGAACCACGACAGCTACCGGCACGCTACACGGACGGCACGCACCGTCACCAGAGGAAGCGACCCCTCAACATCAGTTCGCCGCTCGCGCCGCTCTGCGGTCACGTCTGCGGGGAACCGGCCGCGCGGCGGTACTCGGCGTTGATGCGCTGCGCCTCCTCGAGCTGGTCCTCCAGGATGACGATGCGGCAGGCCGCTTCGACCGGGGTGCCCTGGTCGACGAGTTCCCGCGCGCGCGCCGCGATGCGCAGCTGGTACCGGGAGTAGCGCCGGTGACCGCCCTCGGAGCGGAGCGGGGTGATCAGGCGGGCCTCCCCGAGCGCACGCAGGAAGCCTGCGGTCGTTCCGAGCATCTCGGCGGCCCGGCCCATGGTGTAGGCGGGGTAGTCGTCGTCGTCCAGGTGACCGCCGAGCGGGCCTGTGGGGTTCTCTGCTGTCATCTGCACCTCTGTCGAAATCATGGAAGGACTCGGGAAACGCGTAGAGGGGCCCTGATGCCGTGCGGCACCGGGGCCCCGAAGGGAAATTCAACACCATCCGTCGGCCCTAGTGCTGCGCCGACCTTCCGTTTCCGCCGTCTCGCCCCGGAGAAGGGCGGGAGTGCGGGGATCGCGTATGCGTAACCGTGGACCACCTTCCGTTCCGGCGTCTTGCGGTACCCGGGTCCAGCCGTACGCCCGGGCGATCCTGATGGTGCTGCCCGACCCTCCGTTCTTCCTTCATCGTTCCATCGTGGCTATATGAGAAACCATAACCAGACGACCGGGCAATGTCTACTTCCGCCAGCATAGATTTCCGCGTGCTCGGCCGTGAGTCAATCGACCCCGAGGAGCCCGCACGATCACGCAGAGTGTTTCAGAGGGTCACGAGTGGTAACACTGGGTGAGGAGAGAGTGAAGTCGACAGCAGGGAGGCGGGACACATGTCCGTGGGTACCGTGATCATTCTCGGGGCGGTGGCGGCGATCATCGCCGCTCTCGCACTCGCTCCGCCGGTGACGCCGCCCCGGGCGGGCGGACGGCCCGGCGGCCGGGACCTCCGTCCGGAGCAGCGCCCCGGCGGGCGCGGGAGCGGCGGCCCGCGCCTCCCCCGGCGGCGGCTGCGGACGGTGCCCGAGCCGCGCTCCGGCCGATACCGCCGCACCGCTGGCTGACCGGAACGCCCCATCCCACCCGACTTCGGCCGTTCGGACACATGGCTCCGGCGGCTCGGGGTACGCGGAGGGCGGGACATGAAGCACGCTCGGCCCGGCGACGACGCCGGTCCCGCGCGGCGGCCGGGTCCAGGGCGCCGGGAAGGGCGCCGGCCTCCGCCCCGTCCCTCCGTTCCGGTGCGGGCCGTTCCGGTGCAGACCGCACCGCGCCGGCCAGGATCCGGGCACGGACGATCCAGAGAGCAGGTGAGCCTGATGCACACGACGATCACGAACGCCACCACCGTCCGCTCCACGACAGCCGTCGCCGGCGCCCGTGACTCCGTCAGGGCGTTCCTCGACGGGCTGAGCCGGCCCGCGGTGGCCCAGGACGCCGCCGACACCGTGGTGCTGGTCGTGTCGGAACTCGTCACGAACGCCCTGCGCCATGGCGGCGGTACGTGCACGCTCGACCTGACCGCACACCCCGACGGCATCGAGGTCGCCGTCCACGACGCCAGTCCCCACCTGCCGCGCATGCGCGTCCCCGACCTGCACGGCGGTGGCGGGGGTTTCGGCTGGCCGATGGTCAACCATCTCGCCCGCACCACTTCGGTCACGCCGCGGACCGACGGGGGCAAGACCGTGAGCGCCCTGCTGACCCGATAGGCGCGGCCGACGGGCGCCGCGGGGCGACCGGCGGGCCGACCTGCGGGGTGACGGACCACGTGCCGAGGGCCCGACCAGCATGCTGGTCGGGCCCTCGGCACGATGCGTTCGGGCGTCGGCGCCCGGGCGTACGCCGGTCAGACGGCCACGGGAGCGCCGATCATCGCCGACCGTCCCATGACCGGGGCGACGACCGGTGCCGGCACGGCCTTGGCGACGGTGCGGCAGGTGAAGCCGAGCTGCGTCATGGCCCGGAACACCTCACCGGCGCTGAAGTCGCGGCGGTCCTGCCGGGTGATGACCTCGCCCACCTGCTTGACCGGGTACTGGCGGCGGCCGATGATCACCGACTCGGCGGTGACCGGCTCGGGCTTGACGCCCTTCATCGATTCCAGCACGCCGCTCTTCGTCAGGTCGAAGGGGAAACGGGCGATGACACAGCGCATGAGGCCTCACAGGGAGAAGGGGAGGGCGGTCCGGCCGGATGAGGCGGTTCAGCGGGAAAGCGCGAGGACGCCCAGGGCGCTGCCGTGTTCGTCGACCACGGGCAGTGCCCCCAACCGCCGGTAGCGCATGGCGTGTTCGGCTTCGGCCATGGTGGTGCGGGGCGAGGTGAAGGGCCCCGGGGCGCCCGCCACGTCGCGCAGCCGGATCCGGTCCGTGAAGGCGGCGCTGTCGCGGAGGGCCGTGAGCCGGGCCCGGGTGACGAGTCCGGTGCACGCGCCGAACTCGTCACAGACGACCAGATGCCCGGCGTGGGCGCCGGTCATCACGGACAGGGCCACCTCGACGGTCATGTCGTCACAGACCTGCGGTCCGGCGGCTTCCATGACCTCGGCCACCGTCCTGCGCACGGGGTCGGCGTGCGCCGGGCGGGGCTGTTCCTGGACCGGCGTCACAAGGCCTCCTGCGGGGATGGATCGGCTCCGGTTCACAGGGCCCGTCAGGCCGCCGCGTCGAAGGAGGACTGCCGCTCGCCGGTACGCCGCTGCCCCTGCGCGGGACGGCCGCGCCGGCCGCGGGAGGCGGTGCTGCGCTTGGGCCGGTCGGACACCGGGTTGGTGATGGTGACGGGGATGCCGGAGGGGGCCTGGGCGCCGGTGATCCGGTTCAGGGCCTCTTCGCCCGAACGGACCTGGGTGGTCTGCGGGGTGATGCCGGCGGCCTGCATGAGGCGGGTCATGTCGCGGCGCTGGTTGGGGGTGACCAGGGTGACGACGCTGCC